>JAIERY010000177.1 GCA_019746425.1 Cytophagaceae bacterium | reverse complement strand
TTTAAAAGAAAAAGAAGCAAAAAGAAAACAACTACGATAGTAGTAATAGTGGTCTAAAGAAAGGGGAGTACAATAAAATAACTTTGATTGTTACTGGTCTCGGAGTCAAGTTTGGACATTAATCAACTTGATTATATCGAAAATTTGAAAATAAATAGTCAACATATTTCTATCAGAAAATACTTTTCTATTAAGCTTGAGTATTATTTTATTAATATGGCTTGACTTTAAAGTAGTTCCAAAGGATAATTAAGAAAAAGCAAGTCTAAAATTATTAGATAGATGGGTAGATTATAATCAGAAAAAATTTAAGTATTGAAAATATATTGTATGTTCAGAAATAAAACCACTTTAAAGTCAATCGCACTTTTTTTAATATTTAATATTACGGTTGACATTTTTTTTCCTGCATTGACATATGCAGGAAATTTACAAGCATCATCTACAGCATCTAATGAAGTACCTAATGTAGATAGTTATGTAGATCTTAAAACCGGGAATTTTAATTATTCTTAGCCGCATTATTGTAGCCTTTGGATTCAGACCTTAGGCTGAATGGCGTTGGGTCGTGCGGGCTACAATGCAGCGGCGTTGTGCAACCGCGGCCCAGCGGCCGTGGAGCGATCAGTATGTTAAAGAGAAAAGAATCGGGTAGAGGCTGAAAAAATTTTTAAGCTCCTCTCCTTTTAAAAATTTAAATTTTGAGCTGGCTGAGATTCGAATCTTTGTGCTGAATTCTTTCTGTCGTGCCATCCATTAACAAGATCCTTCCAGGATGACATTGTTAACGTACGAGTCCTTCCGGGTGCACCACGGGCTTTAAAACGAACCGCCTGAGAATCGCACGGATGCCTGCGACTGTACAGTTGGGCGGATCTATAAAATCGAACCGCCGGAGAATTGAACGGTTGACCGCCGGACGGCCAATGGTACGAACGGTTAAAGTCGAAAAAGCGTGGGCTAAGCATGGGTGTTGCAAAACGGTGAGCGTTGGCAGGAGCAAGGCAAGTTTTGAAACACTTATGCGAGTGCGCAGGCCTAAAAATGTGCGGTGGGGAAAAACTAAATCTTTAATAGGTGCGCGAGGTTTGTGCGATGGGATTAACATGGTTGAGCCCAGGGCACGGCTCCCGCGGGAATGCGGAACAGGCTTTGCGCGGCTATTTGAACATAACGACAAATTATATAACCGGCCTGTATAACGCTGAAATGGCTGAAAACAGGCACACGTAACTAATTGAGCTTTAATTTAATAACTGTATTGTTGTTATATAATTGCGCGTTATGTTTGTATAGCTTTGGTATACAGGGGTTTGGCATTTAGTTTTTAAACCATAAGTTTAGGTAAAATGTTCAACTTTTGCAAGCTGTTAAATTGTACTTGTGGTGGGAAATTTTTATCGGGTGGGGCAGATGCACTCTTTACAAAGTTTTGGATTGCAGGGCTGGCTTGTGCGACTTTGGAATGTGTGTAGATGCCTTGGGTTGGTCTTAGAGTTAGGGATAGTAGTGGAAAGCCCGCCAAGGGGAGGCATAGCCTGGAGCGGACTTGGAACGGATAGCCCGGCCGTAGGCAACTCCCAAATACTTTTATCTTAAATGATATAGCACTGAATATGCAGAGATATATAAGACATACTGGAGTTATAGACGACCATGAGGGGGAATTGAGATAGCCTTGAGGCGGTGGTGAGACGGCTCAATAGAATTCGAATTTTTAATGAGTGGAGTTGGTTTTTTATTGGTGGGCTTGCTTCTCTTACAAACGGTACTTCTCTGTTATAAGATACAGAATTTTTTAGTATAAATTATCTATATGATTTTTCAAATATCTTTAATGATTTGAGCCGTCTCCAATTAGCAGTTTTTTAATATCCTTTCTTTTTGTCAGCTAAAACCTTATGCTCTAGCGTTATTAAAGTGGAAAAACATTCAACCATTTTTTAACTATTTTTTAATGCTATGGCAAGACAAGACAGTAATCATCCATTCGTGGGACGAATCGGTGATCTCATTTACTACAAACGAAACGGCAACTACTTTGTACGAAAAGCCGGAAGCCCTTCTAAAGAAAAAATCAAAACTGCTCCTGAATTTGAAAAGACTCGTAAGCTTAATAGAGAGTTTGGCGGCTGTGTTAAGGTTGGCTATGATTTACGAAAGGCCCTTAATTCTTTGCTTCCTGATCATTCCGATAATGAGATCACAGGAAGGTTGGTGGGACTTTTCAGTAAGGTTATTAAGAAAGGAAAAGGGGAGTGCGGTTCAAGAATGATTGAGGTTGTAAAGAATCGGGAGATCATTAAGGATTTTCAGTTTAACAAGAGTCTATCATTTGATAAGATGTTTACTGAACATCTTCATTTTGAATCTTCAACAATAAGAAACGAAGTTGCTTTGACTATAAATCCTTTTGATCCATCAGTTTCATTTGGAAAGACGAGTGGCATTACTCACTTCAGATTATTTCTTGCTGTGGTTGCCTTCTCTGACTTCAAATACGATAAGAGAGCAAAAGTGTATAAACCTGTCAATACTTCTATACATGAAAGCTTTGTAGTGTCTTTTTCAGTAAACATTTCATTAAAAGAAAAAACTGAGCGGATTTCAATCACAGCGCAACTACCTGCCCAGAAGCCAATACCAGTTTCGGTGGGAATTATTGCTATTGTTGGGATTGAGTTTTGCAAAGAAGAAAACGGAATAATGTATGCTTTGCCGGGGAAGAATTGTATGAAGATTGGGCAAGTGTTTTAAAAAAAAAATAACAACCTATTTCTTTAATTGTTGAGTTTTTTATTGGCATTTTAATTAAATAAGGCTTTGAAATAGTACTATTCCAAAGCCTTAAGATTATTAAACAGCAATCCTACCTATCCAACCTTAATATAACTCCATCCTTCATTTTGTCGAATGATAATATGTGCAATACCAGATGGTATTGTTTCAACGGATGGTACTAGTTCAGATGGTATAAGACCTTTATCATTAAGCGTATTTTGACAAGCTAAAAGCTTGATTCCTTTCTCGACAAGGTCTAACAGTACATTCCTTAGCTTTACATCTTCCCGGAGAAAATCTACTCCCGGCCCATGCGCTACGACTTCGATTTGAATCGAAAGTATTGCTTTCTCTACATTTTCTATCTGTCGGATCAATGATTTATATACTTGTTCCTTATTGTCTGACAATTGGAATACTACTTTATAATCATTCATTAAACAATTAAATTATGTTGCCATATTTTTCCACTTATATCTTCCACTTCAATAATATAATTACCTGGCTCTGTAATGATGAATGGAAGATTAATTTTTGCTTTAGCTCCTAAGGGAATTACTAAGCTATTTTTGCCTGCTTTAACTTTGGCAGTATAATAATTGTCAATGTTTTGCTTTGGTATTTTAGCGAATTCAGTATACGAAATATCTTCAATAATTTTTCCACTATTATCCTTTAAGGAAATGCGTGTAATGAAAGCACCGTATGTATCAATACCCTGATCTCTGAAAAGATCAACACTAAGTCCTTTGGTCTGATCGAACTTTGCATCTGAAATTACAATATTAGGTTTCATAGAAAGATTATGAAGTTTGCCCCATACACCGCCATGGAATACCTGGTTGGTATATAAAGTTATGAAAAGAGAAAATACGGCAATGGATAATGAAATAGCTGTGAAAGTTTTGTTGCTCATAGCAAGATTCCCTGAACTTAGAAATCGAAACCATTTTCTCTCTCCAAGCGGGGGTAGCTTAGATATAATTAGACGATCTAAGGAGAACTTATCAGAGCCGGATACCATCATTACTAAGCCGGCAATGGTACCAAGTACGCCAATCTGCCATTCGTCCAAACAAGTTGTTCCAAGCCAGCCTGCACCGAATAAAATTCCAAGCGATAAAAGAAAGACTCCTAAGGCAGATGCTCTTGTAAATACCCCAAGCAATAAGCCTAATCCAACCAGTGCTTCGATGATCGTAAAAACGATCAGGAATATATGCAGGAAATCAGGATGCGTGATCATGTAATGGATCATAGGCTTAACGATAATTGCATTGGGGAAGAAGTGGTTAAACTTCTCCCCAACATATCCCAAACCTTCAGGATCTAATTTATTTTCGAGAATCAATCTCCTCCAGAATGCTGAGAAGAATAACCAACCAGTAACCCATCTTAAACCTGTAAGCAATATGGCAGAAGAGTTTTGATTGAACTGAGAATTTTTATCAGAAATTTTAATTGTTTCCATTGTTGATTTTTTAAATGATAATTAAATAAAATTCAAATAATAATTATAACTCCACTGTTCTATACCCGTTCATTTTGAGGTCAAACATATAGGTGATTCCATTGGGAACAATTTCAATTCCTTCGATTAATGCTTCAGGATTGATGTTGAATTGCTGAAGAGACATACCACAAACTTTATAAGTGATCCCTGCTGCTTTCCCTTTCTGGATCAGGTCGGCAAATTCACTTCCTTTTACAAATGCGTCTACCGATTGGGCACAGGCCATTACCACAAATGTATCTCGTTTGTATTTACTGTCTTTGGTTATTGATTCCGCAGTGTTTACAACTGCTTTAACATGATTAGGCATACTTATCAGCACTGCATAGTTCTGGCGTTCTTTACTTAAATTTTTATTTACCATACTTTCCTGATATGGCTTGATCACAAAGGAGGTGTGCACTAAGGATATGCTTATTAATACAGCCAGAACTATTGTTTTTACTTTATTTTTATTCTGTAATTTCATAATGATGTTTTTAATTAAGTTGAATTTACTAATGTGCATACTTTTTCAGACCCAGCATTTAATATGAGGTCAATCTGAATAAGTATGGAGAACAGGATAATATTAAATGTACATAAGAAGCCTTATGACAAAAAATAATATCAGCAACCTGGAATATAAACTTAATTAAAACAGGGTGGGGGAGAATGGATGTTACTGTTACAGGAGTAATAAGCAGCCATGTAAACCGGATGATGGTTTATTGCTTCAGGCATTATAAATAAAAAATTGCTTTCTTGATGGGTATGAATATCGGCAGAACAAAAAGAGATTACCTTCATATCTGATTGTTCCTGTGTTTCAGATAAGTTTGTTTTATCGGAAACATCCCTTTTGAACAATTTATCTTTTCTTCCAAACTTGCACTTCTTTTTAAATTCATACGTCATTTCTGTCCTGTTAAGTGCAGGCAGGGCATAGACAGCCTGATTTAACAGGTAGATGAATAGAAATAAAAAGGCAAGTAATCGTTTCATTAGTTCCTTAACGTATATTGGTTAAAATAATTTCCTTTTAAAGCTGCAAAAGCTAAAATTTTGTATTGTGTTAAATGGTGTAATGTGATCTTCTGTAAGACATCTGATCTTTTCGAATCCTTTTTCAAATTGTTGTGTCAATTGCTCTTCAGAATATTTCTTTATCGCCAAACCGCTGCATTTATCCGGACCTTTATCTGAAAATGTTCCTATTGCCAAATAACCAGTAACCGAATTACCTGCTATATCAAAGTATTGATTTATCTGTTCAGGACTTGTAAGAAAATGAAAGGTTGCTCTATCGTGCCATGCATCGTATTTTTGAACAGGTTTAAACTCTGTAATATCAGATACTATCCAGGTTACAAGATCAGCTTTTGTTCCAAGTCTTTCTTTTGCTCGTTCAATCGCTTGTTCGGAAATATCGAGAACAGAAATATTTTCATATCCTTCTTCCAAAAGGAAGTCTACCAACTTACTATCACCGCCGCCAATATCGATTATAGCAGCGGTTTTAGGAAGATTAAAACTGCGAATGAAGTTGAGTGATGTTTCTGGTTTTTCCTGTGTCCAGCTTACTTCATTCGTTTTTTTTGTGTTGTACACTTTTTCCCAGTGATTCCTTTTTTCTGATTCCATAAATTATTAATGAGGTAATTTTTCTCTGATTAAACCATAAACCCAAGTTCCGAAAATGGCACTTAGCAGAGTAATTAGTACGACTGAAAACCCTGCACCAATCTGTGCAAATAGCGGTCCGGGACAAGCTCCTGTGACAGCCCAACCTAATCCGAATAGCAGACCACCTATTATCTGTCCTTTGTGGAATTTTTTATCAGGGATAACGATCGCTTCACCTTCTATACTTTTTAATTTAAATCGTTTAATTAACTGAATAGAAATGATACCTACAATTACTGCTGTTCCGATAACTCCATACATGTGGAAGGACTGAAAGCGAAACATCTCCTGAATGCGAAACCAGGATATGATCTCTGCCTTCAAGAAAGTGATTCCAAAGATGATCCCAACCAATAAATATTTAATGTTTCTCATGATTATAAATTAATTAATAACGGTAAGAGTATATGGGTCATAATTAGACCTCCAACCATAAAGCTAATCGTTGCCACCAATGATGGCCATTGTAAGCTGGAAAGTCCCATGATTGCATGTCCTGAGGTACAACCACCGGCATAGCGTGTTCCAAATCCTACCAGAAAGCCCCCAAGAATTATAAAGACAAAGCCTTGCAAGGACAACAAATTGCTCCAGTTAAAAATATCCTTTGGCATCAAATCATTGAACTGTGTAACACCGATTGCTTTCAGATCTTCAATGGTATCAGGCTTTATTACTATTGTTTCCGGATTCGATAAGAAGGTATGCCCGATAAAAGCTCCTATGGTAATTCCAAATACGAAGAACAAATTCCATGATTCCTTTTTCCAATCGTATTGAAAGAAAGGAATTTTTGCAGGAATACACGCAGCGCACATATGCCTCAGGGTAGAGGATATTCCAAATTTCTTATTCCCCAACAAGAGTAAGGCAGGGACTGTAAGTCCGACAATAATTCCTGCAACATACCAGGGCCAGGGTTGTTTAATTAATTCCAGCATTTTCACCTTCTTCTTTTTTTGTATTTATATTAAACGGTATATATAGCGGACAATAATTCCAATAAGAAAATACTATAGGAAATAATCCGATTAAGCCAAACCAGCTTTGGTAATAAAAGCCAAGGCCAATAATGATTAACCCAACAGATCTTCTTAAAACTTTATCTAAACTTCCTATGTTGCAATTCATAATTGAGATGATTTAGTTTTTTGCCTTGGATGATGAAATGCTGCTTGCAAGCAAACCACCCATCATACTTCCGTACAAGGTACTCCTGTACCAAACAGAAGTAATAGAGCATTGACTAGATGAACAGCCAATGAAATTCCAATAAAGAAATCCGGCAATTCCTCCTACAATTACACCTGCCAAAATCCATTTATATTTTATAATCCAATTCATTACTTCTTTAAATTTATGGTTTCAAACTTTTTAATATTCTCACTGAGATCATATATTTTTTCCTTCTTGTCATTGAGTATACTTGATCCGGCGGCGGATCTGTATCCTCCCGCACAATGTACTACAATGGGTTTACCAGATGGAATTTCATTCTTTCTTTCACGAAGTTCTGATAATGGGATATGAATACTTTGTTCAAATTTTTTACCGGCCTTTACTTCACTATGATCACGCACATCTACAATAGTGTAGGCTGAAGTGTTTTCAGTAAATTTTTCCAGGTTAAGCAATTCGTCGGATTGGTCATTAAAATAATGCTGCGCCAAAGCACCTTTAATATTTAATTCATATCCTATCTTTGCTGCTTTATAGATAACATCTTTTAACTCGCTTTCATCTAAAGCGATGAGGTAAAATTTTTCATCGGGAGAAACAATGGAACCTAGCCAGGTTTCAAACTTTCCTCCATTCTGAATATTGATCGCTCCTTTAATATGTCCTGACTTGAATAGCTTTTCAGGTCTTGTATCAATCACCAGAGCATCCATTTCAATTTTTCCGGATGAAGCAATTACATTCACTTGTTTTATACTTTCTTCCAAAGAAGGGGCGCCTTCTCTGTTTAGTGAAACATCGTATGGAAAATATTTGGGAATAGAAGGCTGGTTTTCCAACAGAAGTTGCACAAACTGCGCTTCATCCATTTCCTGCAAGGCGTAATTCTCGAACTTTTGTTGTTTGATAGTCCCTGATAATTCCTGACTCATGGACTTTCCACACAAGGAACCTGCGCCATGCGCCGGATACACTATGGTATTGTCTGCAAGCTTCATGAGCTTATCGCGTAAGGAATGATACATTTGTCTGGCAAGCATTTCTTTTTTTGCAGTAGTGTTTCCTGCTGATTCTCTCAGGTCAGGTCTTCCAACATCGCCTATGAATAATGTATCTCCTGTAAATACAGCATGTTCTTTTCCCTGCTCATCCAACAACAAAACAGAAATACTATCAGGAGAGTGGCCGGGAGAAAGCATAGACTTTAAACTTACCTTTCCGATTTTCAGAATGTCTCCATCGTCGAAAGGTACATGTGCATACTTTGCGCCTGCCAGAGAACTTATGTATACTTTAGCTCCTTTTTTTGCTATCTCTGCATGTGAGCTTATAAAATCTGCATGAGGATGCGTTTCAATTACTGCTTTTATGGTTGCTTTATTTTTTTGGGCAAACTGATAATAAGGTTTCGGATCACGTGCGGGATCAATCAAGGCAACTTCGCCTTCGCTTAAGATTGCATAAGAAAGATGTGCCAAACCTTTATCGAAAAACTGTTCTATTTTCATATCTATATTATTTTCTAAGTAATAATTCTTTTATAATTATAAATGCTGCCATAGCAAGTGTAAACCAACCGAAGCCGGGTTTTAATTTGCTGCCTTCAATCTTTTTGGACAGGAATGCTCCTAAAAGAATTCCTGCAAAAGCAAAGCAGGAGAAGCTTATCAGAAACCTCCAATCCAAGGTAACGCCGATAATCAGGTCGGTGGAAAAGCCTATCAGGGAATTTATAGCAATGATCAATAAAGATGTTCCGATGGCCATTTTCATAGGTAGCCTCGCGAATAATACCAAGGCCGGTATAATTAGAAAACCTCCACCGGCACCTACAAACCCTGTTAGTACTCCTACAATAATTCCTTCAAGAAATATAAATGGGTAACTAAAGGTGCTTTCTTCACTTTTCCGGGTAAGATTTTTATACTGTTGCTTCTGTCGAATCATGGAGATTGCCGAAAACAGCATAAGGAACGCAAAGGCTACCATAATCAGAATTTCTCTGGTGAAGGTAAAATTTCCTACCTCAAATAGTGAGTGGGGGATAAGCGGCAATAACCAGTGTCTTGTAGCAAAAACGGAAACAAAAGAAGGAATGGCAAAAGTTATGGCCGCTCTAAGGTCTATGAGATTTTTTCTATAATAATCAAAAGCTCCTACAAGGGCCGTCATTCCAACTATAAACAAGGAATAGGTAATCGCTTTTACAGGGTTAAGGCCGATGATATAAACCAATACAGGAACTGTCAATATAGAACCACCTCCGCCAATGAGGCCGAGGGATAGTCCTATAATTATTGCCATTGCTAATCCTGCTAATTCCATATCTGAATAATTAAATACATGTTCACTTGTTCATATGTTTGGGCAAATTTTTTAAAATCCTGAATCGTTGATACAGGAAATGATCTTGGTAATGGTTTTATCGGTTAATGAATAGAACATATTCTTTCCATCTCTTCTTACGGCTAAAATTCCCTTATCTCTCATATTGGTTAAATGATGGCTAAGAAGGGATTGTTCGCAATCCAACAGTTCGGATATTTCGGTAACAGAAAGTTCTTTTTGCTGATCTAACAGGTCAATAATATTGATACGGGTAGGATGGGCTACTGCTTTTAGCACGTAAGCTGCTCTTTCCAGTTTTTCAGAATTGATCCTTGTTTTGAGTTTTGTTGCCATAATAATATATTCAAATATATGAACATCCTTTCATATATACAATTATTTAAGTTAAATTGTATTGTACTCCCCTTTCTTTAGACCACTATTACTACTATCGTAGTTGTTTTCTTTTTGCTTCTTTTTCTTTTAAA
>JAIERY010000086.1 GCA_019746425.1 Cytophagaceae bacterium | reverse complement strand
GAGCGCAAAAGGCGAGCATGGCATGGATGTATGGCTTGACAAGGTTCCTAAAAGACAAGCCAACATGGCGCCTTTTGAAATATTACTTTCAGAATCGCAGGAAAGAATGCTGATAGTAGTGAAAAAAGGAAATGAAAAACAGATTAAAGAAATATTTGATAAGTGGGATCTGAATTGCGAGCAGATCGGAGTGGTGACAGATACGAAGAGATTGAAATTTTACATGAGCGATCAATTGGTAGCTGATGTGCCTGCGGAAGACCTTGTGCTGGGCGGAGGGGCTCCTGTTTATCACAGAGAATACAAAGAGCCTTCTTATTTCAAGGAGTATCAAAAATTTAAAATTAATGCTGTAAAAGAACCTTCGGATTATAAAAAGATTGCGGAGTTTCTTTTAAAGCATCCCAACATCGCTTCAAAAAAATGGGTGTATGAGCAATACGATTCTATGGTAGGTACAGCCAATATGAGCACGAATGCCCCTTCTGATGCTGCAGTAGTAAGGGTGCGTGGAACGGAAAAATCTATTGTTATAACTGTTGATTGCAATTCAAGATATGTGAATGCGAATCCTGAAGAAGGTTGCGCAATCGCTGTTGCCGAAGCAGCAAGAAATATCGTTTGTTCGGGTGGCGAGCCAGTTGCAATCACTAATTGCCTTAATTTCGGAAATCCATATAACCCGGAAGTGTACTGGCAATTTGTAGGAGCTATCAAAGGAATGAAGAAATCATGTGAGAAATTCAAAACACCTGTGACAGGTGGTAACGTAAGCTTCTACAATCAATCTTCAGACGGTGGTCCGGTATTCCCAACTCCTACTATCGGAATGCTTGGATTACTTGATAAAAAAGAAAACAGGATGACCCTCGATTTTAAAACCGAAGGTGATCTCATATACCTGATCGGTCAATCAAGAAATGATATTTCAAGCTCTGAGTATTTATATTCTTATTTAGGCATAAAAGCGTCTCCGGCCCCTCACTTTGATCTTGATGAAGAGTATAAAGTACAGGATGTAATTAAAAATATTATAAAAAGTAAACTGATAAAGTCAGCTCATGATATTTCTGAAGGAGGATTATTCGTAGCGCTTGCTGAATCTGCTATGGCAGGTAAAAAAGGTTTTGAAGTATCTTCTGATAAATCTTTGAGAAAAGATGCATTCCTGTTTGGTGAGTCTCAAAGCAGGGTGGTGGTTTCAGTGAGTGCAGATAAAAATGGAGAGTTTGTAAATATGCTTAAAAAGTCGGGAGTTGCATTTTCAGAAATAGGCAAGGTAATAGCAGATAAATTTATAGTAGATAAAGAGGTGCTTACAGAAATAGCAAGCGCGAAAAATATTTATGATAATTCATTATATACTTATCTTTCTTAAGACTATGAAAAAACATTTTTTTATTTTTCTGATATTTAATTTTTCAGTGGTTTCTTTGTCTTTATCCCAACTGTATGTTGGTCCGAGAATAGGATATAGTTCTGCAAGTATTTCTAAATCGATCGATAGCAAAAAACCAATCAATAGCCTTCTTATGGGAGCTGTTATTAATTACCAGTTCCATACCAACTTTTCGATTCAGGCTGAAGTAGATTATTCAAAAAAAGGCGGCGGACAGGGATTGATTATGGGCGGAGTAGAATATGCCGAGTACACAGAATTTAAAACCATTGAAATTCCTTTATCGGCGAAACTTACGGTAGGAACTACCAAAGCAAAGTTTACCGCTTCTCTCGGACCTTACATAGGAATAGCCCTGAATGGAAAACAGATTGTGGTAGATTCCGGTAAGGTTACAACTACCCCTGCGAATTTTGATTTTTTTGATGCCGATAAAAGAAAAATCAATAAGCTGGATTTTGGGATAAATCTTGGTCTCGGTAGTTCTATAGATCTTGGTCAGGGTAAGTTGCTGCTCGATATCAAATATGGAATTGGACTGAGAAACTGGTATTCTTATGATGGTAATAATCCGGGCATTATAGGCGAAGTAAAGAACAGGATCTTTGCCGTTTCTGCAGGGTATATTTATCCTATTGCCTTCAAATAAAGGATTTTGTTAAAAAAGTATACAGGAAAATTGATAATATACTCAATATAATATAAATTTGCACTCCCAAATTCTACCGTGATTTTAAGATTTTTATGTTTCTTATCATTTTGGCGCAAATTTAGGAGAGTTTTTGTCCGATGGTGTAACTGGCAACACGTCTGATTTTGGTTCAGAAGAGTCTAGGTTCGACCCCTAGTCGGACAACCAGAAATGATAATTGAGTGATTGGTGATTGAGTGAATTTATCACTAAATCACCCGATCACTAAATCATCAAATAATAATCATGTCATACGTAAAGATTTTTTCCGGAACTAATTCCCGCTACCTGGCAGAAAAAATAGGTTATGCCTATGGAAAGCCGCTTGGCTCTGTTACGTTGGGTAGGTTCAGTGACGGAGAACTTCATGTGAGCTTTGATGAATCGGTAAGAGGATATGATGTGTTTTTGATCCAGTCAACTTATCCTACCGCAGATAATCTGATGGAATTGCTCCTGATGATTGATGCAGCAAGAAGAGCTTCAGCTGCTTATGTAACCGCTGTTGTTCCATATTTTGGATATGCCAGACAGGACAGAAAAGATAAGCCAAGGGTAGCAATAGCTGCTAAACTTGTGGCTAACCTGCTTTCCGCAGCCGGTGCAGATCGTTTGATGACCTGTGACCTTCATGCAGGACAGATTCAGGGATTCTTTGACGTGCCGGTAGATCACCTTGACGGTGCGGCTATTTTTGTGCCTTATTTAAAATCCTTAAATCTGGATAACCTCATTATGGCTTCTCCCGATGTTGGAGGTTTAGGCAGGGCAAGAGGCATAGCCAAATATTTGCAGGTAGATATAGTAGTATGTGATAAGCATAGAAAAAGAGCAAATGAAATTGCTTCCATGCAGTTGATCGGAGATGTTGAAGGAGCTAATGTGGTTCTTGTAGATGATCTTATTGATACAGGAGGAACGATTTGCAAAGCGGCAGAAATTATTAAAAGCCATGGTGCGAAAAGTGTGAGGGCAATCTGTACTCATCCTATTCTGTCTGGCAAAGCATATGACAATATTGAAAATTCAGTATTGGAAGAATTGGTGGTAACAGATACCATTCCGCTAAAAAAAGAATCTTCTAAAATTAAAGTGCTGAGCACTGCTGAGCTTTTCGGAAAAGCAATCAGAAAAATTCAGGATAATGATTCTATCAGTTCGTTATTTATCGTTTAATATATAAATCAATTTAATTATGAAAACACTAGAGATTATAGGGTTTAAAAGAGCAAATCTCGGTAAACAGGAAAACAAAAAGCTGAGAGAGGAAGCTAACGTTCCTTGCGTGCTTTATGGTGGAAAAGAGCAAGTTCATTTCTACGCTCCGATGTTTCTTTTCAGAGACCTCGTTTACACGCCGAATGTTCACAAAGTAAACCTGTCTGTTGAAGGCAAAAATTATGATTGCATTCTTCAGGACATCCAATTCCATTCTGTAAATGAAATGATTCTTCATGCAGATTTTCTTGAGCTGGCAAAAGGCAAGCCTGTAAAAATGGAAATTCCTATTTCATTCGTCGGACAAGCTCCGGGAGTATTAAAAGGAGGAAAGCTGATACAAAAATTGAAAAAAATTACTGTTAGAGCAACCCCTGAAAACCTTCCAGACCATATCGAAATAGATGTGAATGGATTAGAATTAAATAAATCTATTAAAGTAGGAGATTTGAAAACAGACAAATACGAAATTCTGAATTCAAAAAATATTCCTGTAGTATCAGTTCAGGTACCAAGAGCTCTTAAATTGGGTGATGAAGAGGCTGCAGGCGCAGCGGCAGCAACTGCTGAAGCTACACCGGCTGCTGGCGCTGAGGCTAAGAAGGAGGAAAAAGCTCCTGCGAAAAAAGAAGAGAAAAAATAATTTTATAACTCTTTTATATTTGGAATCCTGCCTCATAAAGGCAGGATTTTTTTTATTTGGACAATTGTCATTTCGACCAAAGGGAGAAATCCTGGATATGTTTAACTTTGCCAGAATTTCTCTAATGTCGAATAACACAAAGTTAGTAATATGAAATATCTCATCGTTGGTCTTGGTAATATTGGTCCTGAGTATGAGCTCACACGGCACAATATTGGCTTTCTGGTGTTGGACCGGCTGGCAGATAAGAGCAATATTGATTTTGACTCAGGAAGGTATGCATTCGCAACAGAGTTAAGGCATAAAGGAAAAAGCCTTCATTTAATAAAGCCAACCACTTACATGAATCTTAGCGGAAAGGCAGTAAATTACTGGATGAAAGATCTTAAAATTCCGGTAGAAAATATCCTCGTCCTGACAGATGACATTGCACTGCCTTTTGGAAAATTAAGAATGCGGGGCAAGGGTTCTAATGGCGGACATAATGGATTAGGAAATATACAGGAAGTTTTGGGTACAGATGTATATCCAAGATTAAGGTTGGGAGTTGGGAATGATTTCCCCAAGGGGCGTCAGGCAGATTACGTGCTAAGTAATTTTTCGAAGGAAGATCTTAATCAATTACCGGAAGTGATGGATAAGGCCTGTGAGGCCATTTTATCTTTTTGCTCTATAGGATTGGAACGTACAATGAATATTTATAATACTAAATAATATCATTAGCTCCTCTTGATCTCATTTCTTCCGAGGGGTTTTTTAAATAAATAATACAAATATTCTCCTATAATTAAAGCCTCTCCTTTGTGTTTTTTTTCCATGGGAATTCTTTGCAGGTGATTTGGATGTGTGTCTTTTTTTATACCTGCTACACCAAAGGTTAAATCAGCGAGAGGAGGGGTAGAGTTGAAAACGGTTTCGAACAATGCTCTAGAAACTCCATCATCTGTAAACGGAAATGCAAAAATTTTATAATCGAGGTTGAATTTTTGTGTAACCAGTGCAATGCTTTTTTGAGTCTGCAATATTTGTGCTTCTATAGTAAGTTCATTATACAGCGGATGATCGATGCTATGAGCGCCGATGGTGAAACCTTGTTTTATTAACTCGTTAATTTCATAAGTTAATAAATATGGCCTGTGCGCTACAAGATATTGCTGGAAATCTACATCAATCAACTCTGCCAGATCATCCAGTTTGGACCTGTTGCTGTAATTCACCCCTTGAATTTGAACAACGATATGATCTGTTTGCAGTTTTGTATTCTCAAGCTTTTGTGTTTCATCAATCAGAATGCTGGCTTTATAGCGAAACATTAAATCTTTATTGTCAATAAAAGCCGGGTTGATGAAAAAGCTGGCAGGTATTCCTTTCTTTCTTAATATAGGTGCAATGATTTCGTAAGACTCTTTTAACCCGTCATCAAAGCTGAGGTGAAAATAATTTTTTTCAAGGCGTTGTTCTTCTCTGGTAAATTTTATCAACTGATGCAGGTCAATAGGTGTGTAGAATTTTAAAAGAAAGTCCAGGTCTTTTATAAATTCTTTTTCGTTTCTGCAGGAATATAAATGTTTAATGTGAGGCGGGTTGTTATTGCTTACCAGATGATAGGCAGGTAATATGATTCTTTTTGTCCGGGGAGGAATGATCAACGATGACGGACAGGCTTTTGAAAGAGCATAGAAAATATTTCTTATATATGAACCTGATTTTTCCATTAAAATATTTCCTTAATAAAATCTCTAAGCTTAAGAATTCTCGAATTTGTTTTTTGTATTACGAAATAAGGAACTTGTCTTGCTCCGAAGCTTCTGAAAAATCTTTCTATCTCTTCTACCATGCTCCCCTCAAAATTAAATTTATTTACTTTTTGGGATGCTTTTTTAATGGCCTCCCACATAAGCAGGCTCATAGCTCCTGAATTTTTATAAGCAGGCGCAGCGGCGCCATATAAATAATAGCAGCAGGAATGGTCTGTTACGAAGAAAGCGGCGGCATGAATATTTCCATTTTGATCTTTGGCTATAAGCAGATTCCCTGTATTGTTTTCTTTGCAAAAATTATAAATGGATTTAAGATATTCTTCAGAGGCAGTTAAAGGAGAGTGGTTGATAAGAGCATTCTCCTTTTTAAGATGGTATAAAATGCTTATGTCATCGCTGGAATAAACAGTAAGTTCTTTTTCTGCTTTCCTGATTTCTCTTCTGATGTTTTCTTTAAATTCATTAAATATCTGTTCGTAATTTCTTAAATCCTCTATGATATAAGTATATGCGGTTGTCTGTTTAAAACCTTTCCAATAGAACGGAAGCCAGTTAGAAAACCCGGGATAAAATTTTAGAGCGAAGAAATCAAATGGCGGAAGCTTTTCTATAAGAGAGGAGTAAACTTCTTTTTCAAAACTTAATTCAGAAGCGTACTTTTGTCCTTCAAAATATTTAATCCAGATGCCCCCATAGGGAGTCAGCGATGGAAGTTCTATTAAGGTAAAGCCTGATTTCTTTTTGATTACATAGGGAAGGAATCCTATAATTTCTCCTCCCCGTTCTTCAATGCAAACATCCCAATTTTTTGCAACAGTATTAAGCCATCCATAGGTTAAAAATACCGGGATATCTTTTTGCTGTTCGCAGAATTTTTTAAAAGATTCTTTGCTTTGCATATATATGCCTGAAATTAATATAATAAAACGGAATATTTTAAAATATTATTGCGGAAAGCTGATTTGAAACTCTTCTTTGAGGTTATTAAGATCTTCTGAAAAATAAGAAGAAGCAGCTTTTCTTTCATGGGCAGAAATAGGTTTTAAAGACGATTTCTTCCTGTTGAATTTATAAAGAATATCTATCGCTCCTGATTTTAGTAGCAGAGATTTAAATGGTTTAATAATTGGCCTGGTGGCTTTTCTTAGAGGATGATTTCTGTTCAATAAAAATTGCTGCAAGGCTTTCGACCTGGATCCAGCAGCTTTGTTTTCAATTTTGAGCTCTGTTTGGTTAAATGGTCCAATATTCAAGAAAGAGGACAATTTATGAAGTACTTCTTTCGGATTATTCTTTAAATCGGTGGTATTTAAAATCAGAAATATTGCATCCAGTACCGGAGGTGAGTATAATATAAGCTTCCGTAAAAATGACAAAGATTGTTGATCTGGATGATATTATTTTTTGTTAGTATTTCTTTTTCGTGTTCTAATGTTTGTAAGAAGTCTGTATTTTTATTTTCATAACCATTGTTTATGGAATACTGATAGGAAGAATAGGCTCTGTCAACCGGATCTCGCAGTAAAACCACTATTTTCATTTCCGGGTTATAGGAAAAAATCTTCTTAGGAGCTTTTTTGTCCACCAGTAAATACGTATCGGCGCTTGCCAGTATTTTTTTTCCCGGGTTATTAAAAAAATAATGATAATACTCTTCGCCTCTTTTATATAGGTCTTTTATCGAAAAAAAATGAACTTCTTTAATGGAAGAAAAGCAAATGTCATTGTGATCTTTCATATAATGATAAAGGGAAGTCGTTCCAGACCTCCCCGCACCAATGATCAATACATTTACTTTTTTCATTTGCTAGCTGACAGTTCCTCCGTTTGAAATAAATTTTTCGGGAGAGATAAAAGACAATGATCCGTCTTTATCTTCAGCCATTAAGATCATTCCTTGTGATTGTATGCCTTTAAGGTCACGTGGGGCGAGGTTTGCCAGGAGGCATACCTGCTTTCCGATTATTTTTTCGGGATCATAAAATTCGGCTATGCCGCTCACCACAGTTCTTTGATCAAGCCCGGTATCCAGCTTAAGCTTTAATAATTTTTTTGTTTTGGGTATGCGTTCAGCTTCCAGAATAGTAGCTATTCTGATATCCATTTTAGTGAAGTCTTCAAAAGTAACTTCTTCCTTCGATGCTTTCACAGGTGATGCAAGCGCTGTCGCTTTCTCATTGGCAGCTTTTGTATCATGAAGCTTTTTGATTTGAGCTTCGATTACTTCATCTTCAATTTTTTCAAACAGCAGCTGTCCTTCTTTTAAAGAATGACCTTCTTTTAACAAATCAACTCTTCCTGTTTCGCTCCATTTTAATTTTGAAGTTCCAAGCATATCAGAAAGTTTCGAAGCAGTAAAAGGCATGAAAGGCTCGCACAGAATTGAAAGATTCGCTGCAATCTGCAGACTTATATTTAATATGGTTTTTACTCTTTCTTGATCAGTCTTAATGAGTTTCCAGGGTTCGGTATCTGCCAGGTATTTATTCCCTGTTCGAGCCAGATCCATAAAGTAAGCCAGCGCTTCTCTGAATTTATAATTTTCTATACTGCTTCCTATTTTGGATGGAAGCTCTTTTAATTTTTTTAAAACGTCCTGATCAATTTTTTCAAGCTTACCAGCTTTAGGAACTTTTCCTTCAAAATTTTTATGTGTAAGCACTATTGCCCTGTTGACAAAATTTCCAAAAATGGCTACCAGCTCATTGTTATTGCGCGCCTGAAAATCTTTCCAGGTAAAATCATTGTCTTTGGTTTCAGGCGCATTAGCGCATAAAGTATATCTTAATACATCCTGTTTGCCTTTAAATTCTTCCAGGTACTCGTGCAGCCACACGGCCCAGTTTCTCGAGGTGGAAATTTTATTTCCTTCAAGATTTAAAAATTCATTTGCGGGTACATTTTCCGGCAGTATGTAAGTGCCGTCAGCTTTCAGCATAATGGGAAAGATAATGCAATGAAATACAATGTTGTCTTTTCCTATGAAGTGTACCAGTTTGGTTTCCGGGTCTTTCCAATACTTTTCCCATTCTTGTGCTGAGTGCTGAGTGCTGAGTGCTGAGGAATTCTCACCTCTCAGCACTCTGTACTCTGCACTAAACAACTCCTTAGTAGCCGATATATATCCAATCGGTGCATCAAACCATACATACAAAACTTTCCCTTCTGTGCCGGCTAATGGAACCGGCACGCCCCAATCCAGATCCCTGGTTACTGCACGGGGTTGTAGTCCCTGGTCGATCCATGATTTACATTGTCCATAGACATTTGCTTTCCATTCTTTATGTCCTTCAAGTATCCATTCTTTCAGCCAACCTTCATATTTATCTAAAGGAAGATACCAGTGTTTGGTCTCTTTTAGAACAGGCTTGTCTCCGCTTAAAGTAGAGCGTGGGTTGATCAGTTCAGAAGGACTTAGTGTTGATCCGCAGGATTCACATTGATCTCCATATGCGTTTTCATTTCCGCATTTAGGACAGGCGCCAACGATATATCTGTCTGCAAGGAATTGCTGTGCCTTTACATCAAAATATTGTTCGCTTGTTTTCTCTTCAAATTTTCCTTTGTCATATAGTTTTCTGAAATATTCAGAAGAAGTCTGATAATGAACTTTTGAAGAAGTGCGTGAATAAATATCAAATGAAATTCCCAATTCATGAAAGGAATCACCGATCATTTTGTGGTATTTGTCCACAATCCGCTGAGGGGTTACACCTTCTTTTTTTGCCCGGATGGTGATGGGTACGCCATGCTCATCCGATCCTCCGATGAATATTACATCTTCTCCCCTGGATCTTAAATACCTCACATAAATATCCGCAGGAACATATACTCCGGCCAAGTGGCCTATATGGACTGGACCGTTGGCATAGGGCAAAGCGGAAGTAACTGTGTATCGTTTAAATGTTTTTGTCATTAATTATTTAATTTCGATTTGCTCTTCTAACTGTTTTAAAAATTGTTGGCTGGATTCCAATACTATAATTTCTATTTCCTCTTTAGTTAATTGTTGATGGTATAACTTTATAAGAGTAGTAAAGTTGCTTAAGTTTCTATTAATAATGTATTTATAATCATCAAATTCAAATGATATACGGCAGTCTATATTTTTGACTTCGTGTTTAGAATAATTGTAATTGCTGAGAATGTATTCAATTTCTAGATGATTAAATTTTGTGTCTTTGAAATGTCCTTCAATTATTTCCAATGCTCTATCTGTAGTGCTACATCCACTC
>JAIERY010000099.1 GCA_019746425.1 Cytophagaceae bacterium | reverse complement strand
TAACTCAAGGCCACTAAATCCGGTTGAATATTGTCTTGGAAATGGCAGCGAAAGGTACTAAAAGTCCTTGAATTTGTCATATTTCAGGTTACTATTTCTTATATTTCTGAATTAATCCATTACGAGGAGTACAATTTTCATGATCAGAATAATTTCCATACTCTCATTTATAACCATCTTATTTTCGGGTTGCGAAAAAATTTTTGAAAAACCGCGCTGGGATACCGATATCAAAGCTCCTTTGATTAAAACGACTTTGGGAGTAGATGATATTCTTAAAGACACCTCATTTAAAAAAGATGGCGATACGATCAAGCTTATCAGCCGCCAGAAAATTTATGATCTTAATCTCGACTCTCTGGTAAAACTTGAAATAGTCCCTTTCGAAAAAAATGTAAAGCTCAGTACATTGAAGCTGGATTCTCAAACTATTGTTCGCCCCATTACACTTGGAGAACTGGCACGTGAAATGAGAAAAAACGGCGATCCCTTCGGACAATTTATACTCGATAACCACGGGCAGACAATGCCTTTTATTCCTGCCATGACCAATCTGACAGCAGGACCTTTGGATGTAGATATCAATCAGTTTTTCGAGTATGCTGAATTGATTACAGGAACGATGGTCATAAAAATTGAAAACCAGTTACCTCTTAATATAGCACGAGTACAATTTGAGCTGAAGAATAAAACAATACCTGGTCCTCCTCTTACCAATGAAACATATACCGGCCTTAATTCAGGTACCTCCCAAACGAATACTGTTAACCTTGCAGGTAAAACTATTGAAGGCGATCTGGTGGTAAATGTTCAGGATATGGATATCAACGGAGGATTCAATGTTCCCATTGATACCAGTGATGCCATTATCATTACCATGACGGTTAAAAATGTAACGGTAAGCGCAGCTACTGCTGTTTTTCCCGCGCAGGATGTGGTAAATGAAAAAGCGGAAACACCACTGATAGGCATGGGAGAAGTGGAATTAAACCTTGCAAAAATTGCAAAAGGCAGAGTGAAGGCCATTGCCTATAGCACTGCAGAAGACACAGTGTACTTTACTTATAAAATTTCCAGCGGAACCAAAGGACTGGATACTTTTACGGTGAGAACAAAAATTCCGCCTGCATTGCCCGGACAAACCATCTCGAAAGATTTCAGTGCAGACTTCGATGGTTATGACCTGGATCTCACAGGTAAACTGCGTGACAAAGTCAACACTTTTTACAGTGAGTTAACAGCCAGGATAGAGTACACGGGAAAAAAAGTAAACTTAACTTTAGATGATAGCATCTATGTGGTAGTGACCCTGGAGAATGCTGAGCCCTCCTATGTAAGAGGATACCTGGGAAGAGATACTATCGATCTGGGATCAGGAAGCATAGACATAGATATTTTCAAAAAAATAGAAAGCGGCACCTTGAATTTTGAAACAGTAAATATTGCACTTGTGGTAGAGAATGGTTTGGGAATTCCGGGAGAGTATTTTATTAATAACCTCACTGCGACCAATACGCGAACAGGAGCAATAGAACAGATAAATGGAATTCCTCCTGGATTTATTACAGCGGCAACAGACAATCCTTACACCCCTGCCATTACCATAGTCAATCTGAATCCTGCAGATGCAGTGCGGCTTTTAAATATTCTTCCGGATAAGATTACGTATAATGTGAAACTGGCTTATGGCAATCCGCCAACACCGGCGCCGGATTATTCCGACGATGATTTTGCCTATATAGGAACTTCCCTGAACCCTTATCTTGATATTGAATTGCCATTATCACTTAAAGCAAATCAACTGGCCTTGTCAGATACAGTAGACTTTGTTTCTGATAATTTTAAAACCTCCGTAAACAGCGGAACCTTTACCATTCATATTGATAATGGTTTTCCATTGAGCGGCGATTTAAAATTATATTTCCTCGATCAGGGAAATGTAATTATTGATTCAGTGGTTACGAATGGAGCTATCCTCGAAGCTCCGGTAAATGCCCAGAACAGGGTGACCAGCAAGAGACCTTCCAAGGCAAGCTTCTTTGTCTCGGAAGCCAAAATGCAGAATATGCTCAGGGCGAGAAAAGTAATATTCAAAGTAAGCTTTACAACCAATCCAAATACCAATCCTCCAAATTCTTATGTGAAAATCTATTCAGATTACGATATTGATTTTAAATTGGTGGGAGATTTTAATTACACGATAGAATAGTTTTCATGAGGGTTTTATTCTTATATTTTTTGGTGTGCCTTCCTGTATGGTCTTTTTCCCAAATGGAAATAGATCGCAACGATTGGTATTTGCTAAAGTATAAAGACATCTGCGGGGCCGCGGATGATTCTTCTGCACAAGCGCCTAAGCTTTATAGCGGAAAACACTTGCTGAATTTTGGCCTGGGTTTTCATTTAAACTCCAATGCCATCACCAATGATTTTGTCAAAGGCTTGCTTTATGCAGGGTTTATCGAGAATGAAAGAAAAGACCAGGTCACCGCAAAGCTGAGAGATCAGAACAGGTTTGGTTTTGAGTTCACCGGAGGTTTGAATTACAGGTATAAACTGAAAGAAGATCTTTTCATCATAGCCGCTTTGAACCAAAGGCAGATGTTCAATGCACAATTTACCAAAGATGCATTTGAGCTGGCTTTCAGAGGGAACAAGCAGTTTGCAGGAAAAACCGCAGATCTGTCTGATATTAAAATAAATTATTTCGATTACCAGAGTTTATTTATAGGTGCGCAGAAAAAAATTAATTCCACTGTTACGGCAGGAGGAGGAATCTCTTTTATCAGAGCAGGGCGATTTAATCAGTTGCATATTGACAGGGGTAGTTTATATACAGACAGTGCAGGTCAGTACCTGGACTTTGATATGAAATTTAAGCTGGCCTTCAGCGAAAGCGAAAAATTTTTATCGTCGAACGGATTAGGGGCAGCAGTAAATTTCAATGTGGCCATCGCTCGGCAAAATGGCGTTTTGAATTTTGAAGTAAGAGATCTGGGAGTGATTCAATGGAAAGATCTTAATATATATGAGGGAGATGCTTTATATCGCTACGATGGACAGGACATAGGAAATGTTTTGAATTTCAGCGACTCTATTTTCTCACTGACCAAAGCCGACAGCATTGCTGCGAATCTTGGCATTAAAAAGAAAAAGGAAAATTTAACCTATTTCATCCCGGCCAGCCTGCATGTAAATTACCTTTTCAGGATGACTTCCAGTCTGAGTATGGTGGCAGGAGTTAAATATTACATTAAGGCAAATTACATTCCCAGAATTTATGTAAAGAGTATATATTATTTAAATAACAGGTTCATGATTGCCCCAATGATTGCATATGGAGGGTACGGAAAATTGGATTTTGAATTGGGCGCCGCCAAATCATTTAAAGACAGTTTTATTATTTCAGCCAATGTATTCTACCTGGAATACCTTTTACTTCCTAAAAAATCTGCAGGACACGGGTTTAATTTCAGTTTGACAAAATTATGGTAGAGACGCGATTTATCGCGTCTGATTATTATGAATGATTATTATAAAGATAAATATCTAATCCCTTCGATTCGAATAAAAGATTTTGATTATGCGGATGGAGAATATTTTGTCACAATCTGCACAAAGGACAGAGAAGTTTTATTCGGTGAGGTACAAGGAGGAGATATTCAATTATCAGAAGAAGGGAAAATTGCGGAAAAATTCTGGAAAGAAATACCGCTTCATTTCCCCAATCTGATTTTAGATGAATTTGTCATAATGCCTAACCATGTTCATGGGATAGTAATTATAGATAATCACTGTGATAGTGAGCGTAGAGACGCGATTAATCGTGTCTCTACATCGCAAGGAGCTGGCGGTATTACAGGAGTAAAGAATCCAATGTTAAATAAAGGTACGCTTCCTTTTATTATAAGATGGTTTAAAGGTAGATCTGCATTTGAAATCAGAAAAATAAATTCATCTTTTAATTGGCAGCCACGTTATTATGAACATGTAATAAGAGATCAGAAATCTTTTTTAAATATTCAGGATTATATTGCTGAAAACCCATTAAAGTGGGCGAAAGACGAAAACAATCCTGTAAATATAAATAATAAGAAATAAACATGCTCGGAGCAAAACTTTCAGACAGCTTTAATTTCTTTTCCAAAGCCACTCCGGTTCGGGTCTGGAATGCTGCAAAAGTGCTGAGTAGTTTTTACTGGTCCCGTCTTACCAACCACGCTTCTCATGCTGGCATGCCTATCAGTATTTCTTTTGAACCGACCACTTCATGTAATCTGAGATGTCCGGAATGTCCCAGTGGCCTGCGTTCTTTTACAAGACCTACAGGAATGCTGGAGGAAGATATGTTTAAAAAAGCGATTGACGAACTTTCTCCTCACCTTTGGTATCTTGTTTTTTATTTTCAGGGCGAACCTTTTCTCAATCCGAAATTCTTAGACCTGGTAAAATACGCTTCTGGCAAAAAAATATATACTGCCACTTCTACCAATGCCCATTACTTAAATGATGAAAATGCAAGAAAGACCGTCGAGTCTGGGCTTGACAGGTTAATTATTTCCATAGATGGCACAACGCAGGAAACGTATGAGTCTTACAGAGTAGGTGGAAAGCTCGATAAAGTAATAGAAGGCGCTAAAAATATTATTTACTGGAAGAAAAAATTAAAATCTTCCACTCCCCATGTGATGTTCCAGTTCCTGGTGGTAAAGCCCAATGAACATCAGGTAGAAGAGGTGCAGCAACTAGGGAAAGAACTTGGAGTAGATGAAGTCGTTTTTAAAACAGCACAGATTTATGATTACGAGTCAGGCTCAGACCTTATTCCCGAGATCGATAAATATTCACGCTACAAAAAAAATTCAGACGGGACTTATTCTATCAAAAATGATTTAGTAAACAACTGCTGGAGAATGTGGCACTCCTGCGTGATCACCTGGGATGGTATAGTAGTGCCCTGCTGTTTTGATAAAGATGCGAGCAACAAACTGGGAGACATCAAAGAAAAAAATTTCAGATCCGTATGGGAAGGCAAAGTGTATCAGAATTTCCGGCAGACCTTAATGAAATCCCGAAGTGATATAGAGATTTGTAAGAACTGTAGTGAGGGGACGAAGGTGTGGGCATGAAATAATTTTGAATTTTAAATTCTCAATTTTGAATTACTATAAAAGCAGGCATTAACTATTTGCTTTGTATGCTTGCTCTTCACTCTTCTTTTTTATTTCTGCTGCTATTTTTTCCAATTCAATGCTGCTGCATCCGCAGCCTTCATCACAGGCCGTATCAGATTTTTTGTTGAATTTTTTATAGAATAAGTACCCGAGGTAGCCCAGCGCTGCTGTGAATAAAAGTCCGATTAAGATTTGCTGTATCATTAACTTGTTAACGTCTCTTTGACAAGGAAAGTTTAATGCGAAATCATTTCCAGTGTCTTTTAATCACTTTCAGAACTTCGGCATGTGCAGCTCCTGCTGCCAGTACTTCCTTACCGTAAAGATAATCATTACCTCCCTCAAAATCTGAAATTTTTCCTCCGGCTTCCTGCACAATTAATATCCCTGCGGCAATATCCCAGATTTGTAAATTGTATTCATAGAATGCTTCAAACCTGCCACAGGCAACATAACAAAGATCAATAGCGGCCGATCCTAATCTTCGCAACCCATGGGTGACATCTACAAAGTCCCGCATGATCCTGAAATACGTTTCTTCCTTTCCCAGAAGCTTATAAGGAAAGCCCATCACCAGCAATGACTTATCCAGTTCTTTAATAGGAGATACCTGGATTTTTTTTTCATTACACCACGCCCCTCCGTTTTTCCATGCATAAAAGCATTCATCACGATTGGGTTCATAAACCACTCCTACAATGATTTCCTTTTTATGCATCAAAGCGATGCACATGGAATAGGAAGGAAGCTGATGGAGAAAATTGGTAGTCCCGTCCAAAGGATCAATCACCCACTGAAGGTCGTTTTCTTTTTTTTCTATAGTACCTTCTTCTGTGATAAAAGATGCTTCAGGTAAAATTTTATGCAGACCGTTTACAATTATCTCTTCTGATTTTTTATCTACGTAAGAGACCAGGTCTTTAGCGCCTTTGTATTCTATATTGGCAATATCAAAAGTCGCCGCTTCTTTTTTGACAAAAGCTCCCGCTTCTTTGGCTACTTTAATTACTTCTTTGCAGATATTTTCCAGGTTCATTGATTTATTTCTGTTAATGAAAATTGTTTTATTGTTACATAGTTAAATTGTTGTTGAGGAAACAATTAGGCAATTGAACAATCTTAACTATTTTTTTCTTCGTATTACAAATATAATTGCCAGTATAAATACCGCTATTGCACCAAAGGCAGAGATTTTTCCAAGATAATCTCCGTGCAGGGAATAAAAAGTTTTTACCCTGTTCTGCTTAATCTTTCTTCTCATAGCTTTCTGTTCCCAGTACCTTGACTGCTCCAGGATATCTCCCCTTTGATTAATAAAACCTGATATGCCGGTATTAGCTGATCTTGCAATACTCTTTCTTGTTTCAATTGCCCTTAGGACTGCATACTGCAAATGCTGCTTATGTCCCTGGGTATTGCCCCACCACCCGTCATTGGTTACGATGAAAATCATATTTGCACCTTTCTTTACATACTCAGTTACAAATTCTCCGAATATAGATTCGTAACAGATTACCGGAGCAACGCCAATATTATCTTTGTTAAAAAAAACGGTTCTGTATTTTTGTCTTCCGAGCCCACCTGCAGATTCACCAAGTGCAATGGCAAATGATGACATAAAAGAAGGCATATGCTCTACTCCGGGCACCAGTTTGGATTTATGGTAAATCACGATCTCCTGGTTTTCATTGATCTGCATAGCAGAATTAAATGCTTCTTTATACAATTCCTCATCTTCTCTATATTTTACACAAGTAGGGGTAGCTTTCGTCTGGTAGAGTTTATAAGTATCAAGTCCTGTGATCAAAGAAACATTTGGGTGATCTGCAATAAATTTTTTAAGTCTTAGTATGACAGGGTATTTGTTCATGTCATCTTCAAAATAACCATAAGGTAATGCCGTTTCCGGCCAGGCTATATATCTGGTGTCTGGCGTTAAATTATCTTCTGAAAGAGTAATTAATCTGTTAAGCTGCTCTTCGTAAGGAATAAACCGTTCGCTGCCAAAAAATTTTTCTTCATAAGGATCAATGTTTGGCTGCACTACCAATACTTCTATATCTTCACCTTTTTCTTCATAAGTCGCATACATCAGAAGCGAGATGATAGAAGGAAGAAATATCCAGCATAGCACAAAGAGAATTTTTTTCTTATGCAGATGGACTTTTTCCTTTAGTGTATTTTTTTCTCTTAAAATAAGGAACACCATTACATTGCTGAGAAGTATCCATAGTGTTCCTCCCAGTGCTCCTGTATATTCATACCATTGTACAGCTTGCGGCAGGCTTGCAAATGCATTCCCTAAAGTAAGCCAGGGCCAGGTGAGTTCCCAGTTGAGATGTATGAATTCGAAGGTGATCCAGTAAACGACAAAAGCTGCAAGACCAAGAGACTCATTGGAAATTCTTTTCGTAAAAAAGAAAAGCATCATAGGCAGGCACATGAGCACTGCATTGAGGGTCATAGCTAAAATTCCTCCTGCAGGAGTAGAATTATATATCCAGTAAGAAGTGAGTATATTCCACGTGAGCAGAGTAAGGTAAGAATATCCCAGGAATTTCCACCCTCTTCTTTTTCCTGCAGAAGATGAGATACTATGCTCTATTATCAGCAAGGGAACAAATGCAAAAAATAAAATATATGGAAATGGTTTGGTTGGCCATGCCAGCCATAAAAGAAATCCTGAAAGCAGGGAAAGAAGAAATAAATAATATGGCTTGCTGTTCAAATTCATGGCTTCAAATATAATATAATTTACTCATCATAAGGTTGTGTATTTTAAATTCTTGGTAGGTTTATTAATCCTGAAAGGCTTCGCAAACCGAGCGCCGAGTTTGCGAAGCCTTTCAGGATCCGTAAACTTCTTTAATCAAGTGCTCGTATTTGAAATAAACTCGTCATTCGTCACTCGTAAATCGTAAATTAAACACCTATCTTTGAATCATGTTTTCAAATAAAGACATTGCGCGTTATTACGATTTAAGTGAGGTTCACTATAAGCTTTTCTGGAACCTGGAAGAAAGTAAGTCGCTCCATTATGGCTATTGGGATGCAGGTACGAAAAATTTTCATCAGGCGCTTTTAAATATTAACAAAGTCCTTTCGGAGAAAGCAAAAATTTCTGATAAGGATCTGGTGCTGGATGCCGGCTGCGGCATTGGAGGATCTTCCCTCTGGCTTGCCAGAGAAAGGTCATGCAGGGTGAATGGAATCTCACTCAGTGAAAAGCAAGTGCATAAAGCAATTGCACTGTCGGAAAAAGAGGGGTTGGCGGCGAAAGCAAAATTTTTTCAGAAAGATTTTACCGACACTGGATTTGCCGCTAAGACTTTCGATGTAGTATGGGCCATTGAAAGCGTATGTCATGCAAAAGATAAATCAGACTTTTTGAAAGAAGCATACAGAATATTAAAACCGGGAGGCAGATTGATCCTTGCCGATTTTTTCAAGAGGGAAAATCTTGCCGGAAAAGATGCTGAAATGATCCGTGACTGGGCGCACGGCTGGGCGGTGCCTGATTTTGCTACGATTGAAGAATTTGAAATAATAGCCAAAAGTGCCGGCTTTAAAAATCTGGTGATAGAAGACATAAGTCAGGCAATAGAGCCATCTGCTAAAAAATTATACAGAGCATATTTTATCGGAATCATAGGGGCAAAACTATATTCCCTGTTTAGAAGAAATGCCAGTACATTTGGAAAGAGAAATGTAGAGACCGCATATTTACAATATAAAACTTTAAAGCGCGGAGCGTGGAGGTATTATGTAGTATACGGGGAGAAGCAACCCTAAGCTGTCATTCTGTAAGAAACTTGTTGGTTGATGTACACTGCCATATGGGATTACAGAATATAAATTGTAGCATAGATTAATTAACAAGATACCTGCTGGATGACACGTGTAGAAATACCTGTTTAATTATTGTTGTCCCGCCACCACAATCACAACCTCTCCCTTTACTGTCTTTGCAGAAAAATATTGAAATAATTCTTCGAGTGTTCCATTCTTTGTTTCTTCATGAAGCTTAGTGAGCTCACGGGAAACAGAAGCCTGTCGTTCTGTCCCTAATACTTCTTTAAGTTGCTCCAGTGTTTTTACAAGACGAAATGGTGATTCATAAAATACCATAGTTCTGCCTTCTTGTGTAAGCTGCTGCAGTTTGGTTTGCCTTCCCTTTTTTTGCGGAAGGAATCCTTCAAAGATAAATGAGTCACAGGGTAAGCCTGATTTTACCAAAGCGGGAACAAATGCGGTAGGGCCCGGAAGGCATTCTACTTTGATATCATTTTTGAGACATTCTCTTACCAGTAAAAATCCTGGATCTGAAATTCCCGGTGTGCCTGCATCAGAAACCAAAGCAATTTTTTCGCCAGTCTTTAATCTTTTTATTAAACCCTCCAGCGTTTTATGCTCATTGAAAGTGTGATGACTTTGAAGTTTACTTGAAATGTTATAATGCTTTAAAAGTATTCCGGTAGTGCGGGTATCTTCTGCGAGGATCACATCGGCTTCTTTTAAAATCCGAAGCGCCCGTAAGGTAATATCTTCCAGGTTTCCTATGGGAGTAGGTACCAGGTAAAGAGACGTGGCCTGTTCAGCATTTTCCATCGGCCCAAAAATAGTAATTAAAAAGATAAAATAAGGCCTGATTTTTTAAGATTTTGAAGCTTTTGTGCTTTGTAAAAATATTTTCAGATAAAGAATGAAGCGGTAAAACAAAG
>JAIERY010000162.1 GCA_019746425.1 Cytophagaceae bacterium | reverse complement strand
ACAAAATGTAAAATCCGCCTTTGTACTTTTAAAGGAATCGATTTATTTAAAACTGTTTATCTCGGATGACAATAATTTTTTTTCATAAAATTAAAAAATCGTTTTGGTTGAATAATTCAAATAGGGTTTTTGCATAGGAAAAAGTTCTAAACCACAATATAAAAGAAATCAAATTCAGACAAAAGCTATTTATTGTATAAATGAAGTGGCAAAGGTTCGAGGCGGACAAAATAATCATTGAAACGGGCAGCCCCGGTCTCGTATTGAGTGCAAAAACGCTGCGAACCGCCACAGATTGTCGATTCCTGATTAGTAAAATAGATTATTCCGCAATTAAAATTATAGCCATACTCAGGTGGAAATCCATTTAAGGAAAACGCATCTACCGTCACTACAAAGGCAAGCTCTACGAAGTCATAGGTATTGCGAGACATAGCGAGACGCTGGAAGAACTGGTATTATAATAAGGCTTTATATGAAACCGAATTCGGAAAGGATGCTTTATGGGTCAGACCAAGAAAAATGTTTTTTAAAGAGGTGGAAATTGAGGGAAAGAAAATACCCAGATTTCAATTCACCGGAAAGAACGTTTAGAGCATATTGGTTGTTTTACTCAAAAGAGGGCGTAGGTATGAAAAAGGGAAGTGATGGTATGAAAAAGGGAAGTGATAAAAAAGGTGACAATGCAAATTTTTTAAGAGGTTTGGCAACAGTAGGGTTGGGGCCTCATGACCAACAGAGCAAAAATCAACGAATTTCTTGAAGGCATTCTGGGCCCTGAGAAAAAATTCAAATGGAAAAATTTTGATGACGGTCTTAGTGCTTTTGTAAGAATGATCAAACTCTATTTTAAAGGAGTATACAAAGATCTTTCTCCGTGGCTGTTTATCAATTCAGGTATAGCCATTCTATACGGCATAAGCAATATTGATCTTATTCCAGACCACATTGCAGGGATAGGTCTGGTAGATGACCTGGCAGTTGCCGGCGTTGCCATTCATACGTGCATAGAGGAGGTTGAAAAATTCAAAAACTGGGAAGCTTTTCAACATATTCATGAAATTCAGGTTGTATAAGAGAATATTCTTTTCTTGAATTTTAATTTGCATATTTACAGAGCACTAGCATATTTTTTCTATGGTTCTTAATTACATCTGGATCTTCTTTTTCCTTATAGCTTTTATAGTTGCGTTAATTAAGCTCATATTTCTGGGAGACACCTCGATATTTCCGGCTATTATGAATGGGGTAAATGTAAAAGGTGAGATGAAGGGAGGTTTAATCAATGCCGCGAAAGATGGTTTTGACTTAGCCTTAGGACTTACAAGCATGCTTGTTTTCTGGCTGGGTATTATGAAAGTGGGAGAGAAGGCAGGGTTTATTACTATTCTTGCAAAACTTGTTGGCCCCTTCTTTCATCGTCTTTTTCCTGAAGTTCCTAAAGACCACCCGGCGGCAGGACACATTCTTATGAATTTTTCTGCTAACATGCTTGGCCTTGATAATGCGGCAACACCTATGGGGCTGAAGGCAATGCAGGGTTTACAGGATCTTAATCCTATCAAAGACACTGCATCCAATGCGCAGATCATGTTTCTGGTACTTAATACCGCCAGCTTAACTATTATACCCGTCGGAGTAATGGCAGCAAGGTCACGCCTTGGAGCTCCTGATCCCTCTGATATATTTATTCCTTTGTTAATTGCTTCTTTCTGTGCCACGCTTGCAGCTATGGTTGCACTTGCTTTATACCAAAGAATAAATTTACTGGACAAAGTAATTTTTGCATACCTCGGCGCATTTACACTTTTGCTGGTTGGTATAGTATATTATTTTACTTCTCTTCCTGCTTCGCAAATTGCTTCCATTTCCTCCTGGATGAGCAACCTTATAATTTTTAGTATTATTATTTTATTTATTACAATCGCATTTATTAAAAGGATAAATGTTTTTGAGGCCTTCATTGAAGGAGCCAAAGAAGGTTTTAATGTAGCGGTGAGTATTATACCATATCTTATTGCCCTTTTGACAAGTATTGCTGTTTTTCGTTCGTGCGGAGCTTTGGATTTTCTATTACAGGGCTTTTCTTATGTGGTAGAATCTTTGGGCTTCAACACAGATTTTGTTCCTGCTATGTCCACAGCTTTTATGAAACCATTCAGTAGCGGGGCAGCAAAAGGAATGGCCGCTGATACTATGAATTATTACGGAGTAACTTCATTTCAGGGAAAATTAGCTTCCATATTTCAGGGATCCAGTGATACTACCTTTTTTATTCTCGCTGTTTACTTTGGTTCGGTGGGTATTAAAAAAACACGTCATGCCGCAGGGTTTGGATTGTTGGCTGATTTATTCAGCATCATTACTTCCATTTGGATGGCTTATATATTTTTCCATTAAGCTGTTGAGATTCCATGTCAAAACTTCCCAGAGAGTTTTACCTTCGCGAAGATGTTATTCAAATCAGTAAGGATCTTTTAGGTAAATTTCTTTTTACCAGGATCAATGGAAAAACTACGGCTGGTATGATCGTCGAGACAGAAGCTTATATGGCTCCTGATGATAAAGCTTCTCATGCCTATGGCAGCCGCCGCACTCCAAGAACAGAACCCTTTTACAAAGATGGCGGGATCTCTTATGTTTATCTTTGCTACGGTATACATTACCTTTTCAATATCGTTACCAACTACAAAAACATTCCACATGCCATTCTAATCCGTGCCATAGAACCTAAAGAGGGAACAGAAACCATGCTTAAGCGAAGAAGAAAAACCAGGGTTTCTTACGGCCTCACTGCGGGTCCGGGTAGCCTGAGTCTTGCATTGGGCATCACCACCAAACATAATGGCCTGGATCTTGCAGGAGATATGATATGGTTGGAGGATAAAGGTATTGTCATTCCTGAAAAAGAGATTATAAAAAGTCCGAGGGTTGGTGTCGCTTATGCCGAAGAATATGCTGCTAAACCCTGGCGATTCAGGATCAAGGACAATCCCTGGACGAGTAAAGCGAAATAGTGCAGAGTGATGAGTGCACAGTGCTGAGATTGATTAAAAATAGATTTCTGTATCTTTTTGGTTATTTTGCGTTATGAAGCAGATTATGATAAATTTTTAAATTTGTTTATTCCCCAAAAACGAAAAATATGAATTGTCTTATCAGGAAAGCTTTTTTTTGTGTTTTATTTATCTCATTACTCAGCACTCACTACTCTGCACTATCCCAGAAAGGCTCTAACTGCCCGGAAGATCTCGTGCCTAAATTAGGCGACAATAAAAGCTGGGGTTATGCTAATCTATTTGGTCAGTGGGTGATCAATCCAATTTATACTAAAGTCTCTCCTTATGTAGAAAATAAAGCAGTGGTGATGAAAGGCTTGAAGTATGGCGTGATTGATTGTGAAGGGAATGTCATTCTTCATCCGGAATATGAAAAGCTTACCAATTTCCGATATGGAAAAATATGGGGCATGAAAAATGGTTTATGGGGATTGCTGAATGAAAAAGGCGCTATCATTCTGGAACATCAGTATTCGGAAATCAACCCTATCGCTTTTACTGAGCTTACCTGGATTAAAACCAAAGATAATCTGTGGGGATTACTCAATGAAGAGAAAGGCACCATGATCTGCAAGCCGCAATTTAAAGTAGCACAGGTGATGTCTGAAAATGCAACTCTGGTTCAGATAAATCCTCCGATGTTTGGAGTGATCAACCATGTGAATTGCGAGTATCTGCTTCCTGCTAATTTAACTAAAGTTAAAAAAGTTGCTGCGCATACCATCATATTCGAGCAGCAGGAAAAATGGGGCGTGTTCAATGAACTTGGTAAGCTTGTTTCCAATGCAGAGTACGATTCCATAGGATATATGAAAACGGCCTATGATCCCAAAACAAAAATGTTCGGACAACTGCTGCTGATAAGGAAGAATAACTTCTTTGGTCTGATGAGTCTGAACGGAAAAGAAATCATGGCTTCTAAATATGAAGAGATCGCTGAGTACAGCAGCGGATTTTTCAAAGTGAAGGACAAAGGAAAATATGGTTATGCCAACCGGACTGGAAAAGTATACATCAAGCCAATGTATGAAGAAGCTTCTTCATTTATGGATGGACAGGCTATTGTGAAAAAAGACGGGAAGTATGGCGTGATCGATATTAAAAATCAATTTGTGATACCTGCTCAGTCTTCTTCCATAGAGAGAAATCCGAGATATAAATACTATGTAGTGAAGCAGAAGGATAATAGCGGAGCAGAGAAAAAATATTTTTATGGGTTGAATGCTAAAAAAATTACAGAGGATGCTTTTGAAGAGGTAATGGTTTCTGATTCTTCTTCTTTCATGAGAGTGAAGAAAGACGGGAAAATGAAGTTTTACAATGTCAACGCAAAAAATTATTCTTTCGAGGGTTCTTTTGATGCAGCAGAACCTTTTGACTTTGGTTATGCCTTAGTAGGCAATGCAGGCAAATGGGGCGTGATCGATGAAAAAGGAAAAGTGATCATTCCTCTTAATTATGATAAAGTAGAATACGACTGGTTCAATGCGATGATGGTTTTTAAAACTACGCTGGCTGGAAAGCTGGGTATCATTGAGAAATCAGGGAAAGTTATGCTGCCAAATGAATATGAGTTTATTGCCGTGTCAGCGCCTATTTACCTTAAGGTAAAAAAAGGGGGTAAGTATGGAGTGATTAAGAATACCGGAGTTCCTGTGACGGAGTTCGTGTATGATTTTATCTCCAATGAATCTGAAGCACCCGGAGTTCCTGAATGGCCGGCCATTGTAGTAAAAAAAGGAAAGTATGGTTTGCTGAATGAAAAAGGCGAAGAAATATTTGAGCCTAAGGCCGCAAGTATATTATATGTCGGCGAGGCTTATTATGCCGTGAAGGAAAAGAAAACATTTGGCTTGCTCAATTCAAAATGTTCTAATCCTTATGAACCGCAGTATGATGATATCAGAGAATTTGGAAATGGCCTGGCTGCTGCTAAAAAGGGAAACAAATGGGGATATATCAATAAGAAAGGAGAAAGGGATATAGAATTTACATATGAAGATGCCGGGATGTTTATCAATTATATGGCCCCGGTACTTGTAAACGGAAAATGGGGCATCATCGACATCGGAGGAAGGTTATTGGTGCCGGCAGAATACGATAAATTTGTAACCATGCCTGACGGAACCAGGAAGCTCTTTAAAGGCGATAAAGAATATACCGTGCTGAAGGGTGGTAAATTAAAATAAGAAAAGGCTGAGGTAATATCTCAGCCTTTTCTTATTGTATTTCAATAACTTAGATTCACTATTTTGGCATTTTATTTGATTTCCGGATAATATTTTTTAGAACTAACCCCAAAGTACATGACAAAGTATTTTTTAATTCTGACTTCCGCATTTTTTATTTCACTTTCCGAGCTGTCCGCCCAGGTTGAACTATGGTCTCATACTGCCGGCGGTCCCGGTGATGATGAAGCCGAAGCTTTAACGCTTGACCCTTCTGGTAATATGTTTGTGACTGGATTTTTCAAAAGTACGACACTTACTTTAGGAGATAAGGCCTTAAAAAATAAAAGCGAAGCAGCCTCTGATATATTCTTTGCAAAATATGATCCTGCAGGAAAATTACTCTGGGCAAAAAGCGCAGGAGGAGCAGGCGATGAAGAGCCGTTAGGAATTTCCTGTGACAAAGCCGGGAATGTAATCATCCGCGGATTTTTTGAAAGCGATAATATTACATTTGACGGAACGACACTTAAAAATAATAATAAGGGCGATCTGAGCATGTTCCTTGTTAAATATGATGGCACAGGAAAATTACTATGGGCCAAGTCTGCAGAAGTATTTCCTACTGCTCATTATGTAGATGCTGCAGGGAATATATATGTGACCGGAGAATTATTTAAAAATATTAAAACTTCATTTGATCATCATGTCTTTACTCCTGTGGAGGATGGAACATTTATTGTGAAATATTCACCCGAAGGAAAAGTACAATGGCTGAAGAGGGGAGCAGGCTCAGAGCCATTTTCTATAGGCGCAGATGCGTCTGGTAATGTTTTTGTCAGCGGAATGATTACAGGTAAAGCGCATCAGATAGAAGGCGGACAGCTTTTTCAGAATACAGGCCTTGACAGGACAACGGATATATTTTTCATGAAGTTAAATCCTGATGGAAAAATTTTATGGGAAAAAACCATCGGCGGTCAGGGCGATGAAGAACCCCGTGCACAATTTGTCAATGCCAATGGTAACCTATATGTAGTGATCCGTTATACAAGCATCAGCTTGAAACTAGGGCAGCAGAATATTTCAAATGGCGGCGGTGATGATTTATTGCTCATCAAATATGATCCGCAAGGTGAGATTTTATGGTCGAAGAGTGCCGGCGGTTCAGGCCATGATAACCCGATATTTCTGGTAACAGATGCGAATGAGAATATCTACATTGCCGGACACTATTATAGTGATAAAATTTCTTTTGATCAGCTGACTTTAAAAAATGTGGGCTTAAATGATATTTTCATTGTAAAATTTACCCCAGATGGTAAAGTGCTCTGGGCAAAGACTAGCGGAGGAGGGCATCATGATTATCCAAACGGATTGTTGGTCGATGAACTGGGAAATCTTTACCTGATAGGAGAGTTTAACAGCAGTCCGAATAAAGACAAAGTAACCAGCGATTTCTTTATGGAAAAATATGATCCGAATGGAAATTCTGTATGGAAAAGCGCAGAGCATAAAACGGAAGCATTTGATTTTGCCTTTGGAGAGTGCATTGATAAAATGGGGAACCTGTATGTAGTAGGTTATTTTGGAGATAATCTGAAGTTTGGAAAGAATAACTATAAGAGCAATGGCTCGAAAGATTTGTTCATTCTGAAGTATAATGTGAAGAAGTAGTTGTTTCGTCATGCTGAGCGTAGTCGAAGCATTGGTTGTTTAACGACCAAGCTTTCGACTACGCTCTCCAAAGGAGTCCCTTGGACAGGCTGACCAAGTGTCTATGAAAACGACTGATACCATTTCAATTTTTTGTTTCCCTTCGCTGCAAAAATAATTCCGTAGTTTTTCTTTCCGTAAATCCATTTCCTGTTCAGTAAAGTTTTTACGAAAAATCCCCACCAGATTAACTGATGTATTCTTTTAAAGGATGTCTGATATCCATAGCTGTGAAGAAGTTCGAGAATCATTTCATGGTCAGGCCTACCGTTGAGGACTCCCGATTCATCATATCTTCCCGCAACAATAGTCAGATTGATATTTTCAGCTTCTGTTAAAATCCGATGCATTCCTTTTAATCCGAAATATTCCGCACCGTTAATAGTCATATTGATATGTCCGATTTTATGGATCTCAATCTTCATGTCTTTTACGATATTATCCAGCGTGTCCATAGGGACTTCTACCTTTACCGGAGTGAATTTTACCGTAGAATCAATAGGTATATTGTTTAGCTGGTTCCAGCTTGCACTTTCTCCTAAAAGCAATTCCACTTTTCCTTTTTCGGAGTAGATAGCTCTGTGCACAACTTTGATGTTGAGATTATTTTTTTCAATGATCTTTTTAGCTTTCTGTACATTGTCAGGATCGGCATCTACTGCCAAAACCATTCCGCCGGGCTTTACCCGTTTGTACATTAATAAAAGATCTGTAGTCACCGGCACATTCATATCAAAGCCCAACTGGATTCCTATTTCACCTTGGTGTAAATTAGGAAACTTAAGAGAGGTATCTATCTTAGTAAATATTTTCCAGATGAATTGTTTAACGAGTGATAGCATCTTAAATATCACTTTTTTGTTTTTTCTTCCTGAGGAAGATTTTGTACCTGGCCGTATTAATCAAGCCCGGTTTTCCCAGTCTATAGAGTCGTTCCGGTGATGTGTCTCTTTTAAATGCCCAGCTTTTCCATTTATTAAGAAAATATGATGTGGTAAACCAGGCAAGGAAAGTCCCGGCAATGGCGCTAAGAACTAATGGCATTCCAGCATAATCTAAAGCTATAATTATTGTAACGCAGATTATAGAACATGGGACGTTAAGCATCATATTGCCAGCTAATATTATTTCCAGGAAGGAAAATCTCTGGGTTCTTGCACATTTATATCCATGGGGATGTATTAATAATTTAAAAATAGTTTAAATCTGTTTTAATACCAATATGAACTAGTCTTTCCTTATGCTTTTTGATCAAAATTCAATAAGATTGCCAGATCAAGTAGAATTGATTTTTTATTGGTATTTTCACTGAGTTTTTAACCTGTTTTTTATGAATAATGTATTTCTTTTTCTTTTATTAATTTCAATACCCTTGCTAATTTCTGCTCAGGATAAAATCTGGTTTCAGGATGATTTTAATGATAATTCGAAGGGGTGGTATTTAAGTGATTATGATAGTCCGGAAATAACTAGAAAAATTAATAACGGTAAATATTTAATACATCATAAGAATACTGAAGGGTTAATATATGGATCATTTGTTGAGATTTATTCTAATCCTCAAAAAGATTTTTCTTTGGAAACTAATATCGTTCAAACAGAGGGAAGTGATATTAATGGCTATGGGGTAATGATTTCGGGGCATACTGGAAAAGTATATTATTTTATTATCAATGCTAAGAACCGTTCCTTTTGGATTGGAACATCTCATAAAGGGAATTGGGAAGTAATTAATGATTGGCAAGAAACTAAAATTATTAACTCAGGTTCTCAGAATAATAAGCTTACGGTTGTTTATAAAAAATCCACCATTACTTTTTTTGTTAATGATAAGATAGCTTATTCGAGTTCGGTAAGTAATAAATTTCAGGAAATGCTGGGTTCAGCTAGTTATGGCATAGTAACTTTTGCCAATATGAAAATTGAAGTAAATAATTTTATTTTTCGTCAAGACAATCCTGATATACGCGTAGTACCTGATTTACCAAAATTAAATAAAGCGAATCTCGGTCCTAATGTAAATACTGTAAATGAGGAAAAAACACCTCTTATTTCTCCTGACGGAAAAACCTTGTATTATACAATTAATGGCGATGCTAAAAATATAGGATCAGCAAAAAATGATGACATCTGGTATTCCAATGCTGTCAATGATACAACCTGGGAGCCAAGAAAACACTTTCAGTTTCCTTTAAATAACGACTGGCCTAACAGTGTGATTTCTGTTACTCCTGACAATAACAGCCTTCTCCTGATGCATACTTATAATGCGGACGGCTCAGGTAAAGCAGCAGGTTTTTCAATTTCAAACCGTACCGCCGACGGATGGTCTGTACCTGTTGATCTAAAAGTAGCCAATTACTATAATAAGGGAGGGTCTAATGAATTTTCCCTGTCTGCAGACAGAAAAGTATTGATGATGGCTATTCAAAGAGATGATAGTTACGGTCTCAATGATATTTATGTAAGCTTCCTGCAGGAGAATGGAGAATTTTCAGAACCAAAAAATATCGGCAATACGGTCAATACTTTTGCATGGGAAGCTTCGCCGTTTCTTGCAGCAGATGGCAAAACATTATATTTCTCTACCGCAGGTCATCCGGGTTATGGCAGCTCAGATATATTTATGACGCGCAGGCTTGACTCTACCTGGACTAAATGGTCTGAACCAATGAATATGGGTCCGGATATTAATAGCAACAATTGGGAAGCTTATTATACAGTACCCGCATCTGGTAACTACGCCTATGTGATTTCAGAAAAAAATTCTATTGGAAACATTGATATATTCAGGGTTAAACTTCCCAAAGCATTGCGCCCTGAGCCTGTAGTGCTTATTTATGGAAAAGTATTGAACAGTCATACGAAGCAACCACTCCAGGCTAATATTGCCTATAATATTCTTGCTACCAATAAAGAAATAGGCATAGCTTCTTCCAATCC
>JAIERY010000344.1 GCA_019746425.1 Cytophagaceae bacterium | reverse complement strand
TTGCCTGTGTTAAAGAAAATAGAAAATATGAAAAAATTTATACATATGAGCTTGCTTAATCCATAGAAATCGGAGAGAGTAATAATAACTTTCACAGACCACCTGTAAAATTCCAGGCTCTATTTTTTTCTAAAGCCGCCTAACATCTAATATCTCGCATCTCCTTTATTGTTTCACTTTGATCAGCATGTTCCTCTTCAGAATGTATCCTTCAATACTGTTCAGCTTTACAAGATCATCTACAGACATTTCGAATTTTTTAGCAATTGAGTAAAGCGTTTCGCCTTCTTTCACTACATAAAACTCTGAAGATGGAGCAGGTTTAGGTTTTACTTTAACTCTCTGTCCTACCACTACCCCTTGATAAGTATCGTTAATACCGTTAAGTTCTCTGAGTTCTGCGAGACTCATGCCATACAGCCTGGCAATAGTATATAAAGTATTTTTTGGCTGAGCGATATAGTATTCAATTCCTTCTGTGCTTGCTGTAGTTGGATCTTTCTTAGTGGTAATAGTTACATTGTCTTTTTCATGCTCGATGTATCTCTGCATGTCTTCTACGCTCATATTATATTGCTTGGACAAATAATACAAAGCTCTTTTCTGCGGATCCATTTGCTCCACAGTAAGATCTGCTTTATAACCTACACCACAACGAATATAAAACTCAACCCGCCTGTTGAGCTGTCTTCCTATTTCAGATTCATTGGTCGAAATTGGTTTTCCTTCTCCTTCAGCATTGATTACAATTGCAGTTCTCTTTACTCCATGCGCTAACAGATATTGTTCTGCGGCATTCCCTCTGTTTGTAGAAAGTTTTCTGTTGTAATCATCAGAACCGTAACTGTCTGTATTGGCACTCAACTCGATCTGGATTTCCGAATGTTCTTTGTAAAAGGCGATAAGCCTGTCCAGGACTTTTTTAGCTTCTGGTTTTATATCTGCTTTGTTAAAGTCAAAATAAATATTCTCAAATAAAGTCCGGGTAGCTACTTTATCAGATCCTCTGATCTCTACGTCAGAAGTTATTTTAACCTCTTTAAGAATATTAGTCCCCTTTTCGTCTACGTGAACTGTAAGATCTTTATCATTGGGCACATTTGTGAATGTCGCCTTACCTGCGGTATCAGTCTTAGTGCGTAATAGAACTTGGCTAGTATCCCTTAAAGAAATCTGTACATCTTTAGCCGGCTCTTTAGTATCTGCATGGACGAGTTTCACATCTATATCAATACTTTTTGCCAGCTGAGTAGTATCATGCTTGATATATGCCAATAAAGGGCCTTCTTTGCTTTCCAGTTTAAAAGTATAGATATCGTAGTTGCCTATACCGCCTTCTCGATTAGAAGCAATATATCCTCTCTTTTCTCCTAATACAAAATACTGATCGTCTCTTTCGGAGTTGAAAGGCATGCCGATATTTTTTACAATATCCACATCTTCCGGAAGGATATTAGGATTATGAATTACTGACTGTAAAGTATCTTCATTGACAAAGAAAACATCGAAACCTCCGAAGTTTTCATGTCCGTTGGAAGAGAAGAACAAAAGTTTTTCTTTGGCATAGTACCTTGGAGAAATATCAGAGAAGAGCGTATTGACATGCTCACCCATGTTGATGGCTTTTCCCCATTTGTCATTACCCGGACAAGTGCTGTACCAGATATCATGCATACCTAAACCACCTGGTCTGCGGCTTACAAAGAATAATACCGTTCCATCAGGAGAAACAGATGGTTGTGCATTCCAGTGGCCTGGTGAGTTTACGTTTTCATTCAACTTGATAGGCTTGCCCCATTTGCCATCTTTAAAATAAGAAACATAAATGGCGCAGTTGTATTCCAGGTAATTGCCGACCCTCACCTTATCGTCACATCTTGTAAAGTAAAATTTTGTCCTGTCTTCAGTGAATGATCCGGCGCTCTCATTGAAAGCGGTGTTCATCACATCAAAACCATCGTGCTGATGAGCAATGGCTGTCCAGGTGTCACCGCTTTCTTTTTTAAATCTGTAAACATCGCTGAGATTACCGCCTAAGTTTCCTTCGTGCTTTCCGGTAGATTCTTCCCTGGTGGAAGTAAGAGCAATGGTAGAATCATTATCAATGATAACAGGAGAAAAATCCGATTGAACTGAATTTCCAGGAATAGGCAGAGATTTAAATTCAAAATTCCGCTGAGGTTTTTTCAGCTCTTCCATCGCCTTGATACAACCTTTGATTTCATTGTATGCCTTTTCCTTATACAATTCAGCTGCAAGGTCATGGGCTTTGTATTCTTTGCGGAACTGTTCCATCGTATTCTGCGCTTCCATATACTGCTTGTTGTCTTTAAGCATGATGCCATACCAGTAACGGGCAAGCGGGTATTCATGCAAGGCAGTCTTCACCGCTTCTTTATAATACCTTTGCGCATTTAAATAATCAAAGTATAATCTATAAGACTCGGCCAGTTGGAAAAGAGCATATTTATGAGTCGTGTCATGCTCATAGGCTTTTTTATATTCTTCGGCTGCTTTTACATATTCAAAAGCTTCGAAGAATTTATCACCTGCAAGTTCGAGAGTACTTTTTTTATAGGGGCCCTTGTTTTTATGAGCATTAACGGTAGCGTAATTGTTAGTGTTAAGTGTGTGCTTGCCTTTAGGTTTTTTCTTCTTTTTTTGTTGAGGAAATCCCTCCTGTATCGTTGCCACCAACACTATTAGAAAAAACAATATTCTAAAATATTTCAGACTCAACTTCATCCTTGATGTTATATTAATGTATCTTGGGTTCTTACCTCTCTTGATGGCTTCTGAATTCTCAAAGAAATTTCATAAGCCCCTTTACCCTGAGTGTTGTACCTAAGAGAGGAATTATTAAGGTCATAGCTGAATCCCAATCTGTAAGTTTCATTTCCAATGGCGAGTGAGAAGATCATCGCGTCTCTCACTCTGTACCAGCTTCCTATAGACAGGTAAGCAGGCATGGCGCGCTGGTGCTGATTTTTTGTAAATATAAATGTCAGGTATCCTCCGACGTTGATCTGGTATTGAAGATTCTGATAAGCCAGGAACGCATTGGGAGAAAGATTCACTCTCTGTCCTATATTCAACTCTGTTCCTCCGAATAATTTAAATAACATAGGCAAACGACTCACACTGTCTTTCAGCATGGATTCATTTGGTTGTGTAAGGTGATAGGCCGAACCGCCGATGAATACGCTTGTACCTTTTTCTGAATAACCTCTGTGGGGATTGAATTCGTACATTAAACCGGCTGCAAAATCCGGATAGAAAACATTGTTATTAAGGTTATTGATGCTAACAGTTACGCTTGGATCATAACCTCCTACTAATGGATTGAATTGTGAACCCCATTTTAAATCCTGTAAGCGGATGCTTTTCTGAACCATCCCGGCCTGCAAGCCGAAGATCACGTGATGTAGATTTGCTATCTCAAGATTATAACCAAAGCTTGCATTGGCGCCAAGGGTCTGAAAGTGGCCTTCTCCTGCCCTGTTCTGGTAAACAGAAAAACCCATTCCCCCTAAATGCCTGATGGTACCTTTTTTAGAGTTAAATGGTATGATAGCAGAAACCTGTCCTGTGATGTAAGGTGTACCTATGATGCTGTTCCATTGCTGACGGTAATTGGTACTTACGCTGACGTTAGGGTCAGAGCCGGCAAATGCGGGATTCAGATATAACTCCGAAGCATAGTATTGGGAAAACTGTGCGTCTTGCCCATATGATCTGTCCGAAAATATTAAAACAGCAATCAGAATAAAAACACTAAATCCTTTGCTCAAGATCACTTTAAAAATGTCTCCCAAACTGGGAATTTTCTTAGATAAGTCCAAATTTGATCTGTTATTAGGTCTGACAATATTCTATATACGAACAAACCTGCCAGTTTTATATACGTAAATATATAATAATTGATATATTAATTCCTAAAATTTCTCAAATTTAGAAATTTTGTCAGGTATAAATACAATAAGCAACCCTTCATCTGCCTTTTTATGTCTGTATAATTGAAAGGAATTTGCAAAAGAATCGTTCTAGTATTTAATTTTTTAATGCAACACAAGGATTGAAAAGTTAAAAGGCTGATATTTGCAAAACTCAATTCAGACTTATTAAAAAGAAAATGGGTAATAATAAAAAAACAACAACTATGAAAACCCTTCTCCCGCTGAAAGTTCTTTCACTCACCATCTTCTTGATGGCCTTCAGCATTTCATCATTTGCTCAGGTAGATGCGTGTATTACTTCCAACACTCACACTATTACAAGTAAAACCATTGCAATGTGCCGCGGTGAATATGTAAATCTTGTTGCAAATAACTGTTTGGGAAATACCACACCGGCACAAACAGATTATTCATGGGTGAAAATAGGTAGCGGAGCCCCTCCCTACAATGGACAGTTTTTTTTCAGGAGCGATACCGGCCGGTTTGTAGTAACAGTTACCAATATGCTGGATGCGTCTACAGATAAAGACACCATTCGTGTCGTATTCCGCAACGCCGGCGCCGTATTTAATATTAATGCCAACGCATTGGTAAAAACCAAGTGTGAAACTGAAACTATTACACTCATTGCTACCACCGGTTTTACAAGCTACAGATGGTATATTGAAACAGATTCAGCAACAGCGCTGGGAAATACCTCAAATCTTAACGTATCTACTGTACCTGGCGGAACAGCAAACTATGTAGCCACCGCCTGGCATGCAGCAAGCAGTTGCACCGTAAGAGACACTATCAACGTATATACCTTTCCGACTCCGATGCCTAACCTTGGACCGGATACAAATTTATGCCAGGGACAATCGATTACACTTTCTCCAACAGGGCTTGCGCCAGGTACTTACCAGTATTCCTGGAATGGAGCAGCGTTTGCTCCTGCTAGTCCTCGTACTGTGAGTACTACCAGTAACGTTACGCTTACAGTGAAAGGACCTTTCCCGAATCCTTGCACAGGATCAGATAATATTACCGTTACTGTAAATCCGAATCCTGTGATATCTTTTGGATCTCCTTCAGTAAACATTTGTTATGGAGCAAGCACGGTATTGAATCCATCAGTTACCAATGCAACAGGTCCTTATATATTTTCATGGACACCTGCTGCAACCCTTAGCGACGACAGCATTCAGACACCCACTGCAAGTCCTGCTTCCAATACTACTTATACCGTAATCGTAAAAGTAGCTGCAAGTGGTTGCCGCGATACTACCTCTCAGAACGTAGTGGTTAATCCGTCGTTAACAGCATCAGTGGCATTCTCAGACACTACCATATGTCCTGGCGATGCGGTACAATTGCAGGCCAACGCCAGCGGCGGAACAGCTCCACTTACTTATTCATGGTCTCCTAATACAAGTATAATCAATGGCAATACATTGATCCCGACAGTCAACCCTACTTCCGGAACCACTTATACCTTGACGGTAACAGATGCGCAAAGCTGTAAAAAAACTGCTGCGGTGAATATAGATATGTTATGGGTGAACCTTGGAGGTAATGATACCATTGCAGTAATCGGCGACTCCATTAAAATGGAAGCTTATAACCCGAGCACCAGTGGGTACTCATTCAGATGGAAAGATCCTGCAGGAACCAATATAGGTGCGGCTGACTTTTATAAAGTCACTACTCCGGGAATATACACCATTGAAGTATATAATCCTGTAACGATGTGTTTTGTAACAGACAACAAAGAAGCATTTTTTGCAGCGGAAATCATACAGAAGGTGTTTGTGCCTAACGCATTCAATCCGGATATGGCTGACTCAGATAATAAAAATCTCAGAGTGTACGGAAACAATATTTCGAATACAAATTTCATCTTCAAAGTATATAACAAGTGGGGAGAACTGGTTTATGAAACAAAAAATTTCGACGAAGCAAACCTTGAGGGATGGAATGGTACTTTGAATAATAAGGGACAACCTATGAATATCGGAGTATACACATATACTGTAAGCGGTCAATTTTATGACGGAGGCAAATTTGAACAGACGGGCACAGCGAATCTGATAAGGTAATATTCCTGATAAAAATTTTATAAGGCTCTCGTTGAAAAGCGATGGCTTTTTTTTTATTATTGTTAGTAAAAATTCCCGGCCCGTTCTACCTGCCATGGAGAACTTTTGCTATTTTTCGGGAAGCAAATTTACCTTGAAGCATTTAAGACTTTTTTTACTTCTGTTCCTCAGCCTTTACTTTTCTTCTTCGAAAATTCAGGCCTCTATAGATGTTATTCCCGACACCGTAAAGATCGGTTCTTATATCATCAGCATTCATGATATTAACTTCCATAACAAGGAATATACTTCCAGATTCTGGCTGTGGATGCTATATAATAACCCTGATTTTGATTTTGTACAGCAGGTAGAAGTGCCCCATGCCAAGACAATGGAAAAACCAGATGTAATTGTAGATACACTCGAAAATAATATCTGGGTGCTCATGAAAATGAAATGCATTATGAAGCAATCCTGGGAAGTAACAGACTACCCCTTCGATAAACAGGAGCTCAACCTTCACGTAGAGAATACTTTATTTGATGCCAGAAGCCTGGTCTTTAAAGCCGATACTGCCGGAAGCAAATATGATCCCAACCTTGCGGTTGACGGATGGCATATCACTGATTTTAAAGTAAGCACAGGAATCAATCCCTACAACACTGCCTTCGGTGATCCTTCTGCCAAAAAACAGTATTCAGAATATGCGAGCTTCAATATCATGATCCGGTTAGAAAGATCTGCCTGGGGTCTTTTTCTGAAAATTTTTCTCGGCATGTACATTGCATTTTTCATCGCAGTAGTAAGCTTTATTATCCGTCCGGAAAACGTTGATCCCAGATTTGGCCTACCGGTCGGAGGTTTATTTGCAGCTGTAGGCAATAAATATATTATTGATTCTCTCCTGCCGGAAAGTTCTACCTTTACCCTGGTAGACTCTCTTCATACAGTTACTTTCCTTTTTATATTCTTTATGATTTCCATCTCTGCTATTTCACTGGTGCTGCTCAACAGAGGCAAACCAAACAGAGCAAGAAGATTCGACCATATAGGCGCACTGGTAGTAGTATGCGGTTACGTATTGATCAATATCATCATGGTGGGAATGGCCATCATTCATTAGGACTCTCACTCTATGATGAAACTTATATTAAATATTTTTCTACTTCCTCTACTGCTAATTTTTGTATGTTGCGATTCCCCTTCTGAAAAAACCATTTCTGAAACAGATAAAAAAACGGAAGAGCTTTTATCCAGGATGACACTGGAAGAAAAAGTCGGACAGATGACCCAAATCAATATCACAGAAATCCTTATTGATTCCATTGTTAAAAATTATGATTCTGTCACCACCTTCGTACTAGACACCAATAAGCTTATTCATTTTGTAGGCAAATACCATATCGGGTCTTTTTTAAATGGGCGTGCTGTGCCCGCAGACATATGGTTTAATTATATGAATCAGTTGCAGAGAGTAAACCTCCGCTATTCAAAAAATAAAATTCCTATCCTGTATGGCGTAGATCACGTACATGGAAGCAGTTACCTGAAAGAAGGTACTATATTCCCCCACAACATCAATATAGCTTCTACCTTTGACACCAGTTATGCTTACCTGCAGGGAAAAGTTACTACTTATGAAACCGCAGATCTTGGACATCACTGGATCTTCGCCCCGGTGATGGACCTTGGAAGAAATAAATTGTGGGGAAGGTATTATGAAACTTTCGGAGAGGATCCGTATCTCACTTCAAAAATGGGATCTGCTTTTATCAGAGGCATCCAGGAAAATGAGGATATAAAGCCCTATAAAGCGGCGGCCTGCGCCAAGCACTTTATCGGATATTCTGATCCCAAATCGGGCTGGGACAGATCGCCGGCGGAAATTCCCGATCAGGTTCTGAGAGAATTTTTTCTCCCTTCATTTAAAGCAGCCATTGATGCGGATGTTAAGACCATCATGGTAAACAGCGGCGAAGTAAATGGAATTCCGGTACATGCTTCTCATGATATACTTACAAAACTATTAAGAGATGAATTGGGATTCCAGGGTGTAGTGGTTACCGACTGGCAGGATATCATAGCATTGCAGACCATGCACTTTGTAGCAGAGAATGAAAAGGAAGCCACTTACCTGGCAATACATGCTGGAATTGATATGTCGATGGTTCCCAAATCCACTTCATTCTGCGAACATGTAATTGCCCTGGTAAAAGAAGGAAGAATTTCCGAAGAAAGAATCAATCAGTCGGTACGAAGAATTTTAAAACTAAAATTCGATCTGGGCTTATTTGACAATCCTTATCCCCGCAATGACCGCTTTGCAAGAATCGCTACACCGGAAAACAGAGAGAAGGCATTGAATGCAGCCAGAGAATCCATTGTATTGATGAAAAATACAAATGAATTGCTGCCGCTTAAAAAAGAGATTAAAAATATTCTTGTCACAGGATATACTGCCAATAAAAAGGTGCCGCTCTGCGGAGGATGGACCTATCGTTTCTCCGCAAAAAGCGATCATTGGTTTCCTCAGGATATGCCTACCATTGCCGATGCGATCAAAAATGAATTTACAGAAAGCACCGTCACTTTTGCAGAGGAAAATGACCTGGCAAAATATGCATCGACGGCAGAGGTGATTGTGGTGGCGGCAGGTGAAGAAAATGCTTATGCCGAAACAGATGGAAGCATCAATGACCTTGCTCTTTCTGAACGACAGTTAAAATTAATAGAGAAAGTTCTTTCCTATAAAAAACCGGTTGTGCTGATCCTAACAGAAGGACGCCCGAGAATAATCCATCAGGTATATGATACCTGTCAGGCTGTACTATTCGCCGGTTTGCCTGGCACCATGGGAGCACAGGCCATTGCCGAAATTTTAAGCGGAAAAGTAAACCCAAGCGGTAAGATGAGTTTCTCCTATCCCTATAAACAGGGTCATATCATTCCATACAATTACAAGCGCAGTGAATATTCGGTAATAAGACCTGTAAAACGGGAATTAAACAGGCATTCTATCCTGGAATTTGGAGAAGGGCTAAGCTATACTGCTTTTGAATATACTGACCTTACTTTAAACGACACATTGCTGAACGAAAATGAAAAGCTAACCGCAAAAGTGACTGTAACCAACAAAGGGAAATATTCAGGAAAGGAAGCAGTGCTCTGGTTTATTTCCGATGAATATGGAAGCATTACCAGGCCAGTAAAAGAATTGCAATATTTTGAAAAGCATGAAATTAAGCCGGGCGGGTCATATACTTTTACTTTTATAACAGATCCTCAGGTACATTTATGGTATCCGGATAAAGAAGGAAGAAAAATTTTGGAGCAGGGCTATTTTACAATCAAAGTGGGAAATCTCAGCAGGCGATTTAAATACGTACCCAAAGCAAAGTAAGATCTTTTTTAATTTAGCATTGTTGGCCTTACGGCCAACAAATACTAAATAATCCCTATTAAGCCAAGGGTTGTGAAAGAAAAAATACAACCTGAAAATTTAGCAGAATATGTATCAAATTTACAGATCATGTCGATGTATGTAAATAGTGCTTTTGTACTAATTTTAACGGCCTGAAGCATTGATTTCATGTGATTTATGCATAAATTGCAATCCGTAATCAGCAGCCATGACCACCTGGAACCACAATCAGCATTCCATCCCGAGCTTTGATGATTTTTTAAAAATTTGGAAAAGCGACTGCTTTGAAAATTACCCATTTGATTACTCAAAATATATAAAATCCAACTATTGTCATCCGAGATAAACAGTTTTAAATAAATCGATTCCTTTAAAAGTACAAAGGCGGATTTTACATTTTGTA
>JAIERY010000147.1 GCA_019746425.1 Cytophagaceae bacterium | reverse complement strand
AAATACAAAAACTGGATCACAAATTTAGGTGGTCAATTTGCGCCGGAAATAGGTGGTCAACTTCACCGGATTTTCCAATGATGGGGCTTTGGAGTTCTAATTTGTTAAGCAATTTTTTCTAACTATATTTTTATAACCTATATGAATCCACAACCGACAATTTTCATTAGCTCAATAATTTCTGAATTTTATGATTTAAGAGGGGCATTAAAATATTTTTTAGGTAAAAGCGGGTTTAGGGTTTTAATGTCTGAGGAACCTGATTTTGGGGCCGATTGTGGAAGAGATTCTTTAGACAATTGTAAAGCTCAAATAGAAAAAGTGGATTATTATATGCTCCTGATTGGAAATAAACCAGGGACATTGTTTCAGTTAGAAAATAAGGATACGACTGTTAATTATAAGGATACACTAATGAGGAAAATAAATCGGGTATTTAATTATATTGCTCAAGGGGAGTTTTCAAGATTTGATGTAACTGAATTCTTTTGCGAAATAGATTCATTGTTATTCAAAAGCCTTACTCATTCTATCTTGTTCAGATTTAGAGATTCCTAGTTCTTTTGCAATAGTTCGCCACTCTTTAACTACACTCTTCACCTCACTAATTATTTTATTTGCTCTCTTTTGGTCTACACGGAAATGTTCAGAAACGCTTACTGCAAGCTCCAAGTCAAGAGAATTATCTTTTTCTGAAATATTTAAATTTAATCCGCTTCCAAATTCATTAGGGTTAATATCGTAAGCTGGTGAAAGCTGCCAGCCTTTTTCTGTCAATAGGAATCCATGATTTCTTAAATGATCATCCGTATTTTTAATACAAATATTAAATACAATTCTTCTCCATAGTTCTTCCAGGTCAATATTTACATTGGCTCCATATCTTATAAGGAATTCTGCAATTTCCAGGTAACTTACTCCTGTATCATGTCCAGATCCATCGGTATAACCCAACAGGGTCATAGCAGATGCAAAATGAATTCTTTCTCCTTTATCATTTCTATCAAATCTTTTTGTAAGAAAAGTATGATAGTTATTATGTAATTGTCTCACTTGAGCTTCCGCAATTCTTACTCCTGATTTTTCAGCAAGAATATTTGCCACCATTTCCCAAGCCCCTATATTTTTATTGTCTTTAATACTTGGGAATTTTGCAATCCATAAATGCTCTTTAGGATCCAAGACACTGGCTTTGGGTCTTGCACCCCCTAAGGAAGATCCTGGAGCAATGAGCATACCAATCCATTTTAGATATTCATCATCATCAATATTGTCTTCTTCAAATTTTAAGCTTGCTTGTTCAAGTTCACGTAAGTAAGTCCAAGGAGGGGATGCCATATATTTATCATTGTTCAGAAAAGAACCTTCAGAACCTTCCTTAAAACGTAGTGCTCCCATGCGGTGGCCGTCATATACTCCAAGCAAATAATCTGACTCCAGCAAATTGTTTTCTGGACGTTTTTCTTTCCGAGCTAAAACAGCTTCTCTTCTATCCATAAGAATTCTTCCCCAACGATCAGGACAAGAATCTAGAAATACACCGAAATTTATTTTTTCCTGACTAGGGAAATATTGTCCGGAATATAGTTGTAGATCTGGATCAATCATATGAGTAAATCCTGATTGTAGCCATTCTTTTGTATATTCAAATGAGAACACTTCTTTACCTTTTGCAGGAGTAGCAGAAAGAATTCCCATAAGAATAGGATCTTTGAATCCCTCCCAATGTGCATATACAAATATTGATTTTTGTTTACTCATTTATTTTTTCTTTTGGGTGCTCTTTCTTTTACAGTTAATTGCGCATCTTGTAATTTTCTTCCCAGTAAATCATCTGCAGCTATCTTTAAGAGATCCTTCTCAAGCCCTAATATAAAAAGCACCTGACAATAAATTCCCATTGCCACACTTGGTGCACCTTTTTCAACATTTATCAAGGAGAGTCGGCTAATGTGGGCTCTTTCTGCTACCTGCTCTGCACTTAATTTTCTCCGTAAACGAGCCAATCGAATATTTTCCCCTAATTCTTGCAAAATCTTGATAGACGAGGGCATTAGAAGGGTTTTTTTCTTTGGCATAAAGTATATAATTATATACAAATATAGTTATTTTTGTATTTTTTTATATACATTATTTAATTTTTATACATAAATAAAACGGGCATTGTGTGTAAACTGTTGATAACTAGTAATTTGATATGTTTGTATATCTGTGGTAACCCTTCGGTAAACTACATCTTTTCCTGAGTTTCCTTCAGTCTTACCTTTGCTTGCATAAGATAAATAAAAAATTTATGGAAGCACAATTAATCAAAACCCATCGTGGTAAAGAAGAGATGTTCTCTTTGATACAATCTTTTAAAGCTAAGGGCCTCTCGCAGCATTCATTTTGTAAAGAGCGCGGTCTTTCTTACAGTGTCTTTCAGTGCTGGTTAAAGAAGTTTAAAAAAGAAGCATCTCTGCCTGAAGCAGGCTTTGTGGAACTGAAAGCTTCCCTGCCAAAAACTTTTCCAGCCCATGTGGAAATTGTTTTTCCGTCCGGAGCTAAAGTTATTCTCCCGACGGCTGACCCTGCATTGATCCGCTCACTTGTTTTATAGCCATGTTGAGTATATCAGATGCCCGGAAGTATTTTCTATACCGGGAAAAACCGACATGCGCAAAAGCTTTGATGGCCTGTGCGGCCTTGTAAGAGACAAGCTGATGAGAGAACCTTTAAGCGGGGAAGTCTTTGTATTCTTAAGCAGAAGAAAAAATCAGATCCGTCTTTTGCTTTGGGAAGGAGATGGATTTTCACTTTATTCCAAACGTCTTGAGAGAGGAACCTTTGAGATCCCGGAGGCTGTGGACAACTGCGTGGAAATAAAAAGTTCTGAGCTGATTTTCATTCTTCAGGGTGTAAAATTTAATTCTGTGAGACTGAGAAGAAGATTTTCTTTTGACACTTATCCACCAACAGGAAATCATGTCAGCAAACCTCAATGACCATTAGGAAACGTATATGATTTTACTTTATTTTTGTCTCATCATGCAAGCAGCATTAGAAAATTTATCTAAAGAAGAGTTGATTCAGGAAAATATTCTTCTGCGCACACAGTTAATTTCTTTCAAAGCAGAGCTCGCCCAATTAAAACGCCTTCTCTACGGAAGCAAAAGCGAACGCTTTGTTCCATCTGTTCCCGATGAGCAATTATCACTTGGGCTTACGGCCGAAGAAAAACCTTTAGAAGTAAAAAAGCAGAAAATAGAATACACGCGTACCAAAGCGGAAAAGCAAAATAAGCATCAGGGAAGAATGCCCTTGCCTGCACACCTTCCAAGAGTTGAAAAGATCATTGAGCCGGAAGTAAGCACAGAAGGGATGAAAAAGATTGGCGAGGAAATCACAGAAACGCTGGATTATATTCCCGGTAAACTTCAGGTACTCCGATACACTCGTTCTAAATATGCAAAGGCAGATGGTGAAGGAGTTGTGATCGGAGCGCTTCCTTCAAGACTGATTGAAAAAGGAATAGCGGAAGCCTCTTTGCTTTCCTTTCTTCTTACAAGCAAATATGTAGACCATCTTCCATTGCACAGACAGATAGAGATCTTTAAAAGGCTTGGGGTAAAGCTTCCTCCTTCAACAGTCTCTGATTGGGTTAGCTACAGTCTCAATACGCTCAAACCACTTTATGAATCTCTTTTAAGCAAAGTGAAAGCATCAGGTTACCTTCAGGCCGATGAGACAGATACCGTATTGATTAAATGGTTGCCTGAATGCAGCTTGCTGGTTTGAGTAGGTAAAGCTAACAGGGCAACTCCAACCATATAGGCTAAGATTTAAATTTCCAGTCAGAAAGTAATTGTAGGGCTGTCTTCTGCTATCAATTCCCCACGCATTATAAGAAATTTGGTTTGCTGAAACAGAACCAGAAATTTTAAATGGTTTTTTTTCCTTACCGATTGAAGCCAAATCCTGTGATAATAGCCCCCCCTTGCCACTATTGAAGAATAATAGCAGAACAAAAATCTTTCTGATGTCAATTATACTTCTCACAAATCTATTCTAAGCATTTAATCCTAAATAAAATTGGCATGGTTATTTCTACATTTTTACCTTCTCTCATAGCTGGTATCCACAAAGGCATAGATTCCAAAACTCTTATTACTTCCTCATCAATACCATGTCCATACTTTCTATTTAAAGTAGCCTTTATAACTTTTCCAGTTGAATCAATTTGTATCTTGGCGGAAATCGTTTTTTGTAAACCGGCTTTTACTGCTTCTTCCGGACATTTTAAATTCTGATGGAAAAAACTGCTCATCGCTAACTCGCCACCCGGAAACTCTGCAATTTTTCCCCAAGCAATCTTGACAGAATCCTGTTGAGCGAAGGTACTAATGGAGAACAAGGTAAAACAAGTAAAAACCCAATAGCGCATTTCTATTTTCTTTTAAAACCTAAGTAAATTTTCCTAATACCAATCACTGAACAAACAATAATTATTAGCCATTTACCTCCAAGTTCTTCAATGAATTTAAAAAGCAATGCTCCTAATTTGGTTTTGTAACCCCATCCATCCACTTTTTGCGGCAAGCCATAAACAAAAAATATGAATCCTATGAAAACAATTCCTAATCCTATTAAAACTTCCACCCACCATTTTTCATCATTTCCTTTATTCATATACTTATTTATTAATCTTGAATAGAAATTTTTATTATTAACACCTCATTGTCCCTAATTTCGCTAAATGCCTTTGAGAAAATATTTATGGAATCATTAATGTATTTTTCAATACCTTCGACATCTTGTTTACCACCAGAAAGAGAAAACTCTTTTACGATAGAAGGAATAAGACCATGAAACAAATTTAGCTTAGACAGTAGATCTCTTCCTCTTTCTTTAGAAATTATATAATAAAATGCCTTCCTAAATTCAGTCAATATAGCTAGTGATTCATAATATTGAGAATCTTAAATTTCTGAATAATTATTCTCAAATTGAGTCAACAATTGATAAACCCACACACCATCATATTGAAAACAACTTAATCGTTTTGCAACAGCCTCTTCATTGCTATCAAAATCAGCTTGAACGGCTTTAAGAGTTAACTGTTTTAAATCTTCCTTTTCAATAAAATACCGCAGTCCAGTAAATCTCATTTTATTTCTTTAGTAACATAAGACCTGAAGCTCTATCCTTACACAGTAATCCAGTTTATGATTGAAAAACTCAGGTCCGTTTTATGGAATTATATTTTACTCATTTCAGAAAAAAGAATTCTTAAGTACGACCTTTACCAGGAACTACTTTGGGATTATCGTAAGTGCCGGAAACATGGAAAGGAAGCTTTATTTTTTCCATAAATAGCTCCAGCTTTACCAAAAAGGCAATGCTCCCACTCAATTCACTGACTCCTTCAATTTCCATATTCATTCCTGAAACCTTCATAGAAAATGGTTTAACTACAAGGCGATTATTTTTAATTTCACTCACTATTACCACATCTTTCAGATGAGGGTCATTCACTTCCTTTTTATTTGATTTCTTACTTATTTCATCAAACATTTTCATGCCATTTATTTTTGCCTCGGCAATATGAACTTCTCCTTCTCCAACCAGGGTTTCCATTTTAGGATACATAGTGTTGTCCAGTTCTCCGGCCAGTTTATAATTCAATGAAAATAACCCATAAGTATCTCCTGCTGCCGGAGCAAGCTCACGCACTAATTTAATTTCTGTGTATGCTTTATGAATGTCCAGGTCTTTAATTTGCAGATCACAGCTAAACATTGGGCGCTGTATATTTCTGCTGTCATATTGCCCGGTTAAATGAAACGCCGCTCCAAGAGTATTAAAACCTGTTTCATGGAAGGTAACTACCCCATCTATAATTCTTATCTCTCCATCTGCTTTAGATATTTTCATATCCTGATAGCTTAGATAATCTATTTCGCAATCAAGGAAAAAGTCCATATTGTCCGGAGCCTGCCATATACCGGCGGTAATTGAACTGTCAGATTTTTGGCCGCTTTTATTATTATCATTCCCCGCGGCCCATTCATCCACATTTAAAGTATCACAAAGAATCAAAAGGTTTCCGGTGAGCCTTTTTTTTCTTACCGGAATCGCCAGCGACATATAGTTAGTTAAATCGCCTGTAACATTGAAATTACTTTTCTCTCCAAGCTTACCGCTAAATTTTTCCAATACTATTTTATTGGGTGTAACTACAAAAAGACCTTGTCTTACAGAGACAGGTTTCGCTAAATCCATGCCGCCGAAGTGAAGATTTTTAACTTCAATGACCCCATCTGACCGAAGCTTTTCATAATTTCCTTCCCTTATATCCGACACAGTGCCGCTCATTTTTAAATCAGTGGTAATGATCCCCGCTATAGACATATCCTCAACCGGATAAACTTTTGTCAGCTTTTCAAGATCAACTGTTCCCTTCACTTTAAGGTCATAAGCGTAATTTTCAAAATTTTCTATTTTACCTTTTATTTCAAAGGGCTCATTGCTCATGGTATAGGTAAGCTTTTCAATATTTAGTCTGGTATCCTTCAGATTCCCGGTTACATTCACTACTTCCGCAAGCATATTGATATTTTCCAACGGCTCCGCAAAATCGTCTGATTTTAAAAATCCATTGACGAGATTCACTTTAATATCAACCTCAGGAAATAATTTTCCGGAAGGATTATAAGATCCCGTACTATGAAGGTTAATATCTGCGTTTCCATTCATATCGAATCCTTGCACAGGATATGATCTTTCAATTTCCGAAAGATCGAGATGAGCTTCAATGTCTGTATGCAGATTAAGATTATCATAGCCCTGTACCAAAGCCATGCCCTTAATAATGCTTTTACCCATATTCATATTTATATCCTTAAGATGAAGCAGGGTATTGTCAATTTTACCATCCTTATTCTCAGCCATAAAATGAAAGTGCATGTCTTCAAAGGCCTGAGACATGCTATCGTATTTTACGCGGCCGCTGTCGAGTTTCATGTTTAAAGCAAATGAAGGAATCTCTATAGGCTTACTGCTTCCATCTTTTGATCCTGTAAAACGTCCGTTGGCCTGTAATTGAAGATCGAGCTTTCCCGCAAGGTCATACCCATGTATATGATAAACTTCTTCTATATCCTGCAAATGAATATGGGCTTCTATATCAGTTTCTATTTTATAATTATCAAAACCGACCAGCTTGAATTTTCCATGTACAGGATTATCTCCGATGATCATTTCAAAATTTTTAAGATCGATGATGGTGCTATCCATTATTCCGGTATGGTTATCTATCAATAAATCCATCTGGATATCATGGGCTGATGTGGAGAGGCTATCCACTTTAAACAAGCCGTCCTTCACTTTTACCTCCATATGGAATAGAGGCAGATTATTAATGCTATCGTTATAGTAGCCTTTCACAAATCCTCCGAAGGCTACATTCCCGCTTGTTTTTATCTGCTTAAAATCATCGTTAAATATCCCCGGTAAGAGAGAAACTATATTTTTAAACTCAGTTTCTTTAGTATCGAATTTTATATTGATGTCATAGCCTTCATTCAGCATAGTAAAATATCCTTCTACGCCGAATTGAAAATGGTTGATCTTTATTTCATTCTTTTTAAAAATGAATTTGTAATCTTTCATATCCATCTCCATTAACAAATCCAGAGTCAAATTCTTCTGATACAAATATTGAACATTGCCATAGTCTAAAGTAAAATTCTCAATATTTGCAGCCGTTTTCAGATCAAATTTATTTTCTGTAAAATCTCCTTCGCCGGTGTAATTAACATTCAGCATATTCACATGAGTTGAGGAAGAAATGTCTTTATAGCAAATACTGCTTTTTGTGATCTTAATTTTTTCGATCTTAATATCAAAACCGGCGGTTGTGGTATCTGTAATAATTGTATCTTCTTTAAAAATATTATAATTGGCTTTGCCATTTTCAAGAATAATGAGATTGATGGCCGCGTCATTTAAATCTACACATTTCACTTTCTTTTCTCCGGCTGAAACAAGGCTCCATAGATCCAGATCTACGTGCAGATTTTTCATTGAAGCCAGGGTGTCTGAATTAAATTCGTTTTTTCCTTTTACAATAAGATCATGAATAGTCAAAGTTATATCCGGAAAATTCTCCAGCATCGAAAGAGTGGCGTGGTCAAATGTGACAACAGCATCGACCTTTTTATTGATATCTTCCTGTAATATATCTTCCAGCTCTTCTTCATATATAAGCGGAACCATCAATGCTGCCGAAAGCAGAACAACCAGCGTCATACCTGTAATAATGAACAACTTCTTCATAAAGCGATTTAAATTAATGGGGCAATTTCCAAATGCAACTTTATGGTAATTTAGTTAAAGAAAGCCATAAAATAAAGAAACATTAAATTATCGCTCTTACTAAGCCGGAATTAATATCTGCTATAAAAAATAAATGCCTTGCAAGGGGGGGCTAATAACTGATTCTGAATCCGGCAATTATTACCTGAACGTGATTCCCGGAGTTATGCAAAACCAGTTATTTATCAGCTAATTTTTTTGCAGGAAGGATTAAGAAGGTTTAGGGATGGCCTGAAAAGCAAGACATCAAATCAAATTATATAATCAAAATTTTGCTGCGAATCCCAATCCGAAACTTCCGCTTCGGTAGATAGGAATTAAAGTAGCATTGCACTTCCTTCCCCAGCGGTTTTTATGAGTTAAATATGCTATATGGGCGGACAAGATTCCTACTCCGGCGCCTGCAAAAACATCAGACTCCCAATGTTTATTGTTGATCATTCTGAAAAGTCCAACAGATGTGGCAATGGCGTATGCGCCGATTCCATACCACTGACTTTTATACCGGAATTCTTTATGGATGATTGAAGCTGCCACAAATGCCTGTGCTGCATGACCTGACGGGAAAGATAAATAATCTGAGCTATCGGGCCTCTGGATGGCTGTTAATTTTTTAATCGGGAATACCATGGCAACCATTATAAGCTCTGATTTTAAAATCAGCAAGCCGGTATTTATAAAATCATTCCGACATTTGATCTTCAGTAAATTCAGCGCTATCAATTCTGCATAGGGGGCAAATATCAGGTAGTTATCAATTTTTGTTCTGAAACCAAATGTCTTTTGTATATCGTGCTTGGCATGATAGCTGCTATAAAAGCCATTATCCTTAATGGTAGATATGCCATATCCAATCAGAATTGCAGGGGCGATACTTGCTTTGAATACCTTTGTCTTATACCATTTGGGCTTACCTGCTTCAGGCTTAAAATGTGTCTCCCTGGTGGTATCCTGGGCGACAGAAGAGCTTATAATTAAAAGTGTAAAAAATAACGATACAAGCCTTGTTTTCATAAATATTATATTAAACATACTGAACGATCATCTCAAATATGGTTTACAACTTTTGTGGTTAGTATTTGTTCGTTCAAAATTACTTTTTTTATAAAAGCCTGAATCAACATTAGTAAAAGTCGCTTTCCTTAATAACCCTTTATATTTTTAGTAATATTATATCTTCTTTTCATTTTGAATAATACATTTATTTTATAAGTTTAGAAAATGTATTCATTAATTAAAAATTCACTATAAAAACAAGTAAATTATGAAAAAAAATTACTGCCATCCGACTAAAATCCATATTACAAGAAACAGGGGTTAAAATTAAAAATTAAGGTGATTTTTGTTTGGATTCAAAACCACCCCCCTTCATATTTTGAAATATTGTCAGTTGCACTATTTCCATATCCCTTTCTGCTGATTCAAGTTTTTTCGTTTTTATTAAGGAGACAAAGCAAACATAGGATCCA
>JAIERY010000199.1 GCA_019746425.1 Cytophagaceae bacterium | reverse complement strand
CAACAAGAATGGTCGCTTCTGCAAGCGATGAATTTAGAACGCTCATTTTCAAAGGTTTTTAAATGCGGGAGCCCTGGGTGGCAGCACATACAATCGACAACTTTCCTTCTTGAATGACATATCTTGATTCTGAGGAAGGAGTAAAGCTTTCATCTAATATCTCGCTTACTTTATCCGAATGTATTTTAATCATACTAATGTACTATAATTATTATTTCCTTGGTACTCTGTACTGAGCACTCTGCACTCAATCTACCCCCTCATCCAATTCACCAGCGCCCCGGCAAGTATAGCCAGTGCAAAACTGAGCATAGTGCCTACCAATACATACTCTGATTTCACCTGCTCGCGGTCGGCAAAACGGATGATGGATTTACCTGTAATCAGAAAGCCTATAGCTTCATATTCATTTAAGAGCACCAGGGTAAAAATAATCAGTCGCTCAAACTGTCCTATCCATTTCCCTCCATTCTGAATTATCCCTGTAGGAGCAAACGAAGCATCCAGCTTATCTATGGTAAACTTGATGATATAACTGCATGGCCATACACAGAAAATATATCCCATGATCACCAGGCTTACTTCATAATCGGTTATAATATTCCTGACAGAATCTACCAGCATCTCCCCTCTCCCAAGGTACCACGCCCATACAAATATCAGCACCAGCAAATGCGCAAGCTGATCTGCTATAAAAAGAAAATAACTGTTCTGCGGATATTTTTTGGTGAGCTCTGTTTTAGAAATATCAATAAAGTAATGAGTTACTCCAATGATTAATACCACCCATATTTTCCAGGTAAGCAAAAAAGCTATACCCATAGTAATAAGGATGTGAGATAACAATCCCCATGCATACCATTTCTTATTCTGCACCATCCCCTTTGTCTGCAATACAAAGTCAGATAAGAGGTGGGCGATAATCAATCTTACCAGGAAGTTTAATTCCGAAGCGGAGAAATCGATCAGCTGATTCATCTTATGCTTTTAATATGTTTTCAAATCTGTTTATAGTCGCCTCTATCACATTCCAGCCCGCGGCAGAGGAACGCTGGTTGACAGCAGACTGCAATATATTAAACTCCTTTGCAATTTCAGCTTCTTTCAATCCCTGTAATTTGCGGTGTATCACCTGACATTGCAAAGACGTGGTCTTACTGAAAATAAAATCTAGTAACAGGAACATCGTCTTTAACTCTTCATTGGGGCTAATAGCATTTTCCATCTCTCCGGTCAGGGCGCTGTTGGTCTTTTTAATTTTCTCCAGCTGCCTTCCCGAAATACGAAAAGCCGGACCATCGGAATTTCCCAGCCTGTCAGAAATAAAATCTACCCCGCCCACTCCTATCGCGACTCTTGCATCTATGAGTCCGACGGATAATTTCTTTTTTAAGCCGGCCACTTTTTTATTCTTCAGCTCTTCTCCAAAGCTTCTCAGGTATGAACGTATCAATAAAGCATATTTCAAAGCCTTAACCGGGTCTTTTACCATCACCTGAAACCAGTCGCCCTGATTGGTTTCCCCTTTAAAATCTTTGTCCTTCTTCCCCAAATGCTTTAAATACTTTTCAAATTCCTTATAAAGAATTTCCCTTAGCTCTTTAGACATTTTACCCGAATGCACAAAGTCGCCTGTAATTACTGCTATTTTCATAATATTAGGTTAAAACCTCATATGCAAATATATTAGGTTATAACCTAATAAACAAGAATTATTAGTCTATAACCTAATAATATCACTTTATTAGATTATAAGCTAATAATGTAAAAATAGTCTAATATTATATTTAAAGGGATTTTAACAAGTACAGTAAAGAGAAAAGATAGGTAAAAATAGCCTGCAGGAAGTACTTTATACCCTAAACATTTGTGATAAGGATTTAACTGAAAAGCCGGCTGCAGAAGCAGGGATTAAAAAAAAATCTATTGATCTTTGGGATTCAGGAAATCCCTGTGTTTTCTCAGTACCACATCGTAACCTGCGTTTTTCAGCTCTACCATTTCCTGATTGGCAGTTTCGGTATCAGGATATTCTCCCACGATTACTCTGTATAGTTTTACGTGGTAATTGTTGTCTTCATCAGACAATACCTGCACGTATACCTGCTCTTTTCTGGATCGCTTAAGCCTATCACAGAATTTTTTCAGATTCTGATGGGATGCAAATGCTGCCACCTGAACTCCATATCCATTAGGACGCACCGGTTTTCCATCAGGAGAATAAGTATAGCCTGGCTTAAGGTCTTTTAAGCTGGCAACCCTGCTGTTATTTTTAGAAGTGACAATATTATTACTTGGCATTCCCATAATACCGGTAGGATCATTGTTTTTCCCTTTGGTATTGAGGTTAACAGCCAGGTCTGTTTGCTTCTCATACTTTTGAGATAAAAGGATATCATTGATATCTATGGTATCTACATAAGCAAGCTTATCTTCCAGGTATGGATCGTAATTTATTGAATCTTCCTCGGTATTGAACTGACGCAGTATAACCGGAGGCGCTTCTGTAAATTCATAACTGAATTTCATATCCCCTTGTACATCTTTCCTCACAAAGACAATTTTATGGGCGCCAGGCTCTACATTATTAAAATTAAATGAGCAATCATTCTTTGGCTCAGTAACAGCAAGCACACTGTCATTCATAGTCTTTAACAGCACCAGCATATTGCGGCACACGCTGTCATTCCCAATAGGAGTTACTTTACCAAAAATACTATTGGATAGAATCGTAGCATCTACTTCATGCTGGAATCCCTCTCTTAAAATTACAGAGAAGTTATTATCACGGCTGATCAGATTATTGGCCTCAAAGTCATCGATCATCTGAAGCTCAGGGAAATCATCAAATATATCCACCTTGCGGTTATCATGAATAAGCTGGATATCTGCTCTCAGAATTTTTCTGTTTCTTTTAGAGAGCATGAAATGATAGTCATCCGCGCGGAGGTTTTTATATTCAAACAGACCTGCCTTATCAGTCGGAATAATAGTAAGGATAGTGTCTTCTTCATTGGTTCTCATCTCCACCGGCACCACTTTTTCAGGAGCTTTCTTAGGATTTTTGTAAACGATTTCACCTTTAAGGGAAACAGTAGGATCACCGTCCCACTGATCGCGTGTAAGAATGGCAAGCAATTGCTTTTTAGGTTTGAGCAGTTTAAACGTTACCCCTGCTGTGGCAAAGTGGAAAGATAAATTTGCTTTGTTGGCCTGATAATTATCTTTAATCAGACTGAAAGGTTTGGCAAGGCTGTAAACAAAAGCATACTCGGTATATAAGCTGATCTTATCGCTTAAACGGAATGCACAGCCTGCGCCAATGTTTGCACCCGGAGAAGGAACAAAAGACAGTTTCAGATTCTCGTAATTATAAGTGATCTTAGTCACTGTAACCCCGGGGCCAATTACACTGCTGCTGTTGTCAGGAAAAATACTATCGGTATAAGCTTTACGGTTCAGGAATAATAAATTAAGATTAAGACCTGCTGAAACGAATGGAGAAAATTTTCTTACATCGCTCCATGGATAATATCTTAAACTGCTTTTTAGGCCCGCTACTTTAAAATTGAAATTAGTTTTAGAAGCAAAAAAGATAAAGGCATTATTGGAAAGGGAAAAGCGCTCATTGAATCTGTAATTGACTCCGAGCCCACCGGTGATACCCGGACTATATCCGCCGAATATATTCGTCATCTGTCCGGCAGGATTAATTTTAGCGCTGCCTGGAAGCAAAGAAATTCCTCCAAAGCCATTAAAAGAGATTCTTTTCTCCTCCTGAGCAGATACCAACGATAAGTTCGCAAGTAAAATAAAAAATAAAAAAATTCCCCCTCTTACCTTCATGCGATTTTGTTCTGGTTAAGCATATGTCTAAATAGAATGATTATGGGCAAAATGTCAATGGTACAACATCACACTGATCTGTACTAGGATTAATTACTATAGTACCGGTCCAGGAACAAAGATTGTCAGCAGATCTTGCTACATAATTATATGTATTGGCGTCTTTAGTTACGGTAATATAATTAGTACCCGTTCCCGGTCCTGACCCAGATCCGCAAACGAATGTACCCGCAGCGTTGATTACTCCTACCACCTCGTTATTATCTAACTTAACTGTGATAGGCCCGTGTACAGGGTTATATGTTGGGGCATAAAAACTGATTCTTCCTCTGTAACATGTAGGTAAAGGAACATTCACAAAACCTCCTTTAGGAACAGTCACTGTTCCGGCCCACACACAATTATTGGCTGCGATGGCATAGTAAGAATAAGTACCTCCGAGTACCTGGAAGTTCAAGGCATTGGGATTATTAGGAGCCGTTGGAGCGGTTGCCATGCTGGTAAACAAGGTATCATTTACCATATTACCCAGTTTGACCTTGATAGGAAACTTATTGACATTATCGCTCCAGAAAGAAACATTACCGGTAAGGGGCGCTATTACAAATTTCGTAAACAGCTCTGAGCTCTTTTCCAGTTTATCAAGCTTGCCGCTGATAGTATAGTTGGAGAGCAATACGTTGTTTGGTATATCAAACATTTCGATATATACCCAATATTCTTTTCCCGGATCAAGATTAACTACCAGGCCTGTAGCCACACTTACAGCAGAATCTACGGCAGATGTAAAAACCTTAGTAGCTACAGCGGTATTATAGGCTGCTTCGCTGTCGAAGAAATATATTTTCGCTCCATTTAAAGCCAGTCCTGTATCGTTGGTAACGATCATGTTAAACTTCACATCATCGGGAATATTATCTGTCTCTTTTTCGCAGGAGGAAAAACAGATAAGAACAAAAAGAAAAGACCATAAAAAATATAAAAGCTTCTTTCGTGAAGAAGAGATTTTTATATGGTTTGGTTCAAAGTTCACCATTTTCAAATTTAATTGATCTGTATATTTCTAACAAGTGTTTTTTCCCCCTCTATTACATGAAGAAGATATATTCCTGAGGGAAGTCCTAATCCTTCAAATCTCTCTGAAATGTAACCTGAATGTGTATTTATTACTTTTGACAGCGCTCTGCTTCCCATGGAATTATATAATTCTATAATTACAGTACCTGTGCCGGATGTTTTATAATCAACATTAAATGCATCCTCGGCAGGATTAGGATACAAAGATATATCTCTTTCCACTGGGGGCAAGATAAAAATCATGGAGTCGTTGCTCATAAAATTTTTCTTCACTAGTGTCATAAAGTTTGGATTGCTTAGTGTAAATGGCATAGAAACCAGTCTGCAATTGTTGATTGATATGGCTACCTGGTAAGCTTCATTATAATATGCTCTGTAAGTGTTTGAGTTGGCGCCATATATTGCTTTACCTCCCACATACCACTGATAATAACTTGCTCCTGAAGGAACAGACAATACCGTATCATAAGGCGCCAGCCCTCCTGGAACAATAACAGGATCCGGTCCTGCTGCAGAAGAGACGTTGATAGATGCCGATCTGAGACTGCATAAATTATCAGTTACTTCTATTTCATAATTGGCAGGCGTTACAGGAAAATAAGTCATGCTTACCTCTCCGATAATCACAGAACCGCTACTGAAGTACCATTGCTGAGCTGCATATGGCCCGCCCGATGCCAGCAATGAAAGCGGTGATCCGGCACATAGCAGAGTCACCCCACCCGAATAACTTAAAGAAGGCGGTACAATAGTGCTTTTTCTTATAATAGCACCTGACACCAAAGTAAAAGTTCCGCAACTATTTGTTGCGTCTATAGTAATGTTATTCGTACCTGCTGCCAGCGATGCATTGTTGATCGTAAGATTCAAAGCTGTGCCATTACCCGCCTGTACCGTACTCACTGGAGTAGCCCCTGCAAAGGCCTGGTAGTTTACGGATAGTTGTGAAGGAGAAATTATAATTAAACCATCTAGTCCATTACATACAGTATCCACTAGTGGTGAAACCCCGACAACATTGCTTGGAGCAGGATTAACGGTCATGGTAATATTATTACTGCTAACAGTTGCAGTGGTTACGCAGGGAGCATTGGAAGTAAGATCACACGACACAACATCTCCATTAGCCAAAGTAGTAGAAGTAAATGATGGACTGTTGGTTCCTACTGCACTTCCGTTAATTCTCCACTGATAAACAGGAGCAGGTCCTCCCCCGCCGATAGTAGCAGTAAAAATTGCATTGGCGCCGGCACATATAGGATTGGTGCCGACAGTCTGGTTGATATTGATAATAGGTGTCACCACAGGATTTACTGTAATAGGTAATGAACTTGGGGTGGATCCACAGGCATTGGTGACTGTAACAATCAGCGATCCGTTTGCACTTCCCCCAGGATAATCTACCAAAATACTATTGGTCGTGCCGCCGGAAGTAATAACAGCTCCGGGAGAGGGAGTCCAGCTATATATAGTTCCTGTGGCTAGTGCAATAATAGAATACGCTTCATTGGTAGCGCCGATACAAACCGAGTTATTACCGGAAGGCGCTCCTGGAGAAAGAGGATTATGAACATTTACCAGCACTGCAGTACGTGTAGGACTGGGACAACCGCTTACCACATCTTCTACATAATAAGTTGTATTAACAGTAGGGCTTGGACTGTAATTTACACAGGAACCGCATACGGTTGTTCCTCCCGTAGGTGCAGTAAACCATCCAGGATTTCCTGTAAAGGTTGTTACTGTCATATTCGCAGGACTTCCATTACAAATTGTATATGGAGCTCCGGCAACTGCAGGAGGCGCCGGCGGCGTTGGAAGAGTAAGCAACAGCTGATCTAATATATTCGGTCCACACGCAGCGCCTATAGTAGTAAGTGTAAGCGTAACTGAACCGCCTGTAACATCAGCCCCGCTAGGTGTATAAGTAGCTCCAGGTAAAGTGGCATTATTAAACGTTCCTGTTCCTGAGCTTGTCCAGTTTACACCAGTTGCACCGGTAAAATTGCCATTAAGGGTCATCGGGGTAGTTCCGCAACCCGTAGTATCCGAGCCGGCGTTTACCATTGGCGCAGCATTGAAAGTAAACTGAACCGGGTTACTATTGTCGGTTCCGATAGGAGTAAATACGTTAACATATACTGTTCCTGTTCCTAACGGAATGGTAGCAGTAATCTGCACATCGCTATCAACAATATAACCTGCCGAAATTCCACCAAAGTCTACGGCAGTAGCTCCTGTAAAGCCTGTACCGGTAATCTGAATCGCTGCACCAGGACAACCACTTGTTGCACTGAGGCCGGTAATATCCGGAGGTATGCTCAGAGCCTTATAATCTCCATTGAACACTGTGTTTCCTGATCCTGCTGCCACTGAATAAGATGTGGATCCAACTGCATCGCCGCTAACCGGATTGGGTGTAACACCTACAAATCTTATTACTTCTACCGGGTTGCCATTTTTTTCCGCTCCCGGAAAAGTAAAAGTAAATCCAAAGTCAGATACTGTAAGGGGTGTATTCAATGAAATAAATTTTCCGACATAATTGGCTGGAGGCGGCGATAAATAATTTACCGCTTTTACATCTATGTAACTTTGTGCAGAAATATTAGAGGTAAAAGCAGTAAGGTTAAAAGGCGTATACACCCCCGCTACTCCTATAGGATAAGTACCCAGAAAATCAGAGTCGATTGATCCTGCCAGTTTCAACAAGCCTGAACCTGTAGTCTGGATCATCCTGCTGCCGGAAAATGATTGCGGAATAATGGCAGAAGTTTGCTCCAGAATTAAATTACCATTATTGGTAGTTACCAATCCATCAGTGACCAGATCGAAATTTCCCTTTACCGTAACATCTCCATCCAGGACAACATCGCCTCCTGAAGGTTTATTCAATACAAACTGTCTTGCATCTACAAGATTACCGGATACCACCTGATTTCCTATTCCATCAAATGTCAGCGCTGCTGACCCGCCTGTACCCAGAAATGTTCCGCCATTATTTAAATTTCCTCCTATGAAAACCTGTCCGGCATGCGACATCATAGAACCCCCGAAGCTAATATAATCACTGAGTATAGCAAGAGTGGTTATTCCAGGAAAGAAGCTCCCGTTATTAATTACATCCCCGGTTATCTGCCAGGCTCCCGGGCCACTTGTACCCAGAGATGTAGCAGGCGCAATAGATAAATTATTCTCAATGGTTACATAAGGAATACTATAAGTTTTGTTACCGCCGCCGGAAATAATCACATCAAAATAATTTAAGCCTGCCGGAAATGCAGCATGTGAAATATTATAAGAGGTAGAATTATTATATTCTACAATACCGGTTCCGGTTGGAGCAAGAAAATTCGTAAAATTTCCATTGGGAAAAGTAGTAGTACCTGCATTTGGAGCAGATAGAGCCAGGATTCCGGTACCAGATACAGCGCCGAGATTATGATTGGTGATATTCTGACCAAGATCGAGTGTGTTGCCGGCATTGATGAATGTACTGGTAGTATTATTGATCTGCTGATTTGCTTTTACAAGACCTGGCGGTGATTTGTCTATATTAAGCACATTAAAATCAGTAGGTGAAATTCCTCCGATAGTACTGATTGCAAATCCCTTAAAGGTCACAGATCCGGTGGTGACAAACGTGCCGTTATTTATCCAATTACCATCAACCTGAATATTATAAGTGCCTGCGGTAAAAGATGACCCCGCGGTAACCGTAAGATTGTTACGCACCCAAATATCACTGCTGCCGTTTATCCTTGCATCAAGAGCTTGTATTTCAAGGTTATCATAATTAAAAGTGGAAAACACTTGTTGGGGCACGGAAACATTATTATAAATCACTTTTTGACCCACACCAAAAGCAGGATAAAAATTAATATCATTATTGATCGCTCCGGATAAAATCAGGATATGAGGTAGAGCCACCTGCATATCAATAGCTCCGTTGCCAAGCATATCTCCTGTAAGGGTAACCGTTTTAGCAGAAGTACCGCCAAAAAGAAATGTGGAGTTAGTTCCCAGTAAACTGGTCGTACCCATCACCTGAAATGTGGTCACCGCTGGACCAAGCTGAAAAGCGGTGCTGGTTCCGGAGTTCAATGTAAAATACCCATTCACTGTTGCATTGCCAGTAAGCGTTTTTGTCGCTCCCGGAGAAATAATTAAATTATAATATGTACCGCCACGAACCTGTTGTGTTCCTGTGCCATTATAATTCACAGTTATACTTCCTCCAGGATTAAATGTGCCGGTATGAGTATTGTCACCTGATATTGTTAATGCAATACTTCCCCCGCCAGACATAATTATTGCCCCATTGCCGCTCACATTACCTCCTACCTGTAGTGTGTAGGAACCCGATAACATTGAAAGAGTTGCGCCTGTAGCCGGAAAATCATTTACAGTTAAATTATTACAATTAAAAGTAGGTCCTCCGCTCATGCTTATAATGTGTCCGTCGCCAATAATCACATCGTCTGCAGGCCCCGGGGTACCGGTTGCCGGAGCGCCTACATGCGATACATTCGACCAATTAGTACTAACATTCCAGCTACCGGTTAGACGGCTGTAAAAAGTAGCGGAAAAAGAATGATTTACGGTAAGAAAAAAGGCGAACAGAAGTAATAGTCTAAGCATGGTCATTCGGTTATAGATCGTTGTGAGCTATTGGTTTAGGGTTTAAAAGTTGGGGTACTTAGACAATACTAACCTTACGGAAAACTATATGCAAGGTTGTCCACAATTTATCCTTTTATTTGCTGATTTGTAACCTTTGTTAAAAAATAAAGCCTCAACTGAGGCTGAGGCTCTAGTGTATTGATCTTTAAATAAGCGAACTAATTAGGTTGATACGTCCATTTAAAAGGTTTCGCCC
>JAIERY010000015.1 GCA_019746425.1 Cytophagaceae bacterium | reverse complement strand
GCTTCTTTGTAAACATCTTTACCGATTCTTTCAGAAACAAATATTTTTCCGCAGGGAATTCCCGATGCTGTTTTTTTATCAGCAAATCTTACGAAGTACAAAAACTTTCCATCAGAAGATAGGGAAGGGTCGCCTTCATTTCCTGTGGTGTTGACAGGCTTTGCAAGATTTTTTGGCTGAGACCAGGTAGTGCCGGCTCTTTCCATATACCAGATGTCTGTTCCGCCTACCCCGCCGAATTTCGGACTGCTGTAAAATACCATATTGCCATCATAGCTCAGAAAATAATCTTTGGGCGGTGCGATATTGCCGGTAGGGCTGTTCAGGTTTGGTAAGGTCTGCGGTCTTGACCAGGCGCCTGCATTTTGTGTAGAGATTACTACTTCAGGTTTATTATCTTCTCCTGTGGTAGAAGTCAACAGCATAGTTTTGCCATTGCCGCTTACACTGGGATATGATTCATTGGTAAGCGCATTGTTTAATGGTTGTCCTACATTGAATGATTGTGCCTGAAGGCTGGAGAATAATGCCAGTCCTGCAAAAGTAAATATTGTCTTGCGTAGCATAGTCCGGGGTGGTTAAAATATTAAAGGTTGTTTCCTGATCTATAATAATAAAAAAGCTATAATAAAAAAAGCACTTCTGTGAAGAAGTGCTTAAAATTTTTAGAGAAGCCGGAAAAAATTACTTGGCTTTTTTAGCGGCTTTTTTGGCAGCGGCTTTAGGCTGAGCTTTGGCAGCAGCTAAAGGTCTTCTCCTTCTGCTGTTTCCATAACTGCCCATAGAGATTTTTCCTTTTCTCGATTTTTTATCTCCTTTTCCCATAATGTATTTTTATAAAGGTTATTAATTAATTCAAATTTAATAAAGATTTTGATATCTAGTTCATTACCGGTGCAGCTTCTGCTTGGGTAGCCCTTTTTCTTATGATCCAGGCTACAATTTTCTCTAATAACTGCATGTAAATGGCCAGTAATAATATAGTTAGGTGGACATTGAACAGGAAAAAGGATATCACTGATAATAATATAAAGTAAATAAGATAGTCAATGAAGCCCATGATCATTGTTTTAAAGCTGGTAGGAGGCAGGAACCTGCCGATAATGTATTTATCTATCAGGTCGCTCTGAGTATAACACTTATAGGAGATCAGCCAGTAGCCTGTAAAAAGGAATAATACAAAAGTCCAGTTAATAATGCTGTCACCGGCTTCTATGGCAAGGAACACGTTAAGCAAAATAAGCGGCCCGGGTGTGGCTCCATATAATGTCTGGTGTATATCTGAATCTTCAAAATCACCCACAACGATTATTCTGTCTTTTATAATAGATTTTAAAATGGAATCATTTGCCCTGTCTTTAATGGCCTGTTCTTTTATTTCCCGCGGCAGGGCGGAGAAGCCCAAGGGAATAATGTCTGCCAATTGATAGTAGGAATATTTTGCCTTATTTAAGTTGTTAATCGAAGTGTCTTGTTTTGGCTTGATATCATAATCCCATATTCGCAGATCCAGGATAAATGAGTTCAGTGAAAGCTTATCTTCCAAATAATTGAAAAAACCTTCATCCTCATACTTCTTGTTATACAGCTTTTCATACATCACTAAAGGAGTGGTTTTAAAATGATCACCCTGTACTAATCTGAACTTTGCAAAATTGCTCTCGAAGTCATCCTTTTCATAGTCAGAAAGCGCAGTAGGTGCGCTGAAGATCGGCATCAGTTTTTTGTTGTCGTCTTCCGGATCTTTATGGTAAGGAATCAAAAAATTTTTGGCCTTATTGAATTGAGCCTGAAGTGCACTGTCTGATTTATAATCAGAAGAATCGACCAGCCAGACGTCGAGAATAACAAACTTATGATTCTGATTGGTATTCAGCAATTGAAAAAGATCGGCAAGACGTTTTCTATTGGTAATCGGAATATTGCCAATCGGCATATCGAGCTCACCTTTTAATTCTAATAATTCTTTTTCCCAGGCAATATTGATAAATAAGTATTTTTCCGGATCAGGTTTTTTATCTGCCTTGACTATGAATTTTTTTGCAAGGGTGGTGCCTTTTATAAGATATTCTTCATCATCTGTAAGAATATAAGAATGATTAATCCAGCTGAAGGTAATAAGTACCAGAGCAATTGAATTAAGGGTGCAGAACAGAATTAAATTTAAATGCTTTCTGAAATAAGAGAGTAACTTCATCGATATTCTATAAAAAGTGAATGCTGGAATTATTCAGCATTCACAGAAGTTTTTAACCATTCATTGAAGATCTCTTCATCTGTTCTTCCATATACATCCGTAGTGAATTGAAGCAGGTCTTTATTGATCTGCTCGTCAGTCACCTTTTGTTCCTTTAAAAGTTTTCTTTGTAGTTTCAGCTGCGCCTTCAAATCATCTTCTTTTACGAACTGAGGCATGAAGTTTACAATTTTAGTGGAATGCTTTGTTTGCAGGTTGGTGTAGTATACTTCCACGTTATTTATTTTGGAAGGATCGATGAACTTTCCGTTAAATGTATAAAGCGCTGTTTTATCAAGGATAAGATGGTTGTCTTTAAAATCCATTTTTTTACTCACCACTGTATCATTATATACGTACCGGTAAATAAAAACCTGATTATCGTTTACGGGATATCTTGTCGTATTTAATTTGATTGCAAGCTTATCCCCGATAATAGCAAATTTACTGACGCCAAAATAAGTCTTTAAATCAATCACGCCATCTGCTTCTCCGCCACGCGTACTGAGGTGTCCGCTGCTTTTCATAGGAAGCAATGCATTTTGCACATAGGCTACAAGCTCACTTTTGTTATTTGGATTGGCAGAAGGGGTAATAGTAAATTTTCCTTTCGAGCCCATGATGATAATGCCTGCATCTGCTGTCGCAAATTTTAACTGGTCGGTCGAGTTTACCTGATCTCCTACTTTGAGAACTTTTCCTGAAGTTTTATTAGTCACCGATCCTTTTACATGAATCACATAATAAGAATCACCGGCTATAGCAGGTATGCTTATAGCCAGACAAAGTGTAAAGACTAATAAAATATTGAATATTGTTTTCATATGCAGAGCGGCTTGTTTATTTTAAATAGAATACAAATTCTCCTCCTTCGTCACCCACATTTCTCAGCGGGTTTCCGATAGGAGTCTGGTCAGAGTTATTGGCTACCGATACTTTTACATATTGTATCAATTCACTTACCGTGAATCTTTTTTTAGTGTTTGTATCCAGGTACTTGATGAAATAAGTTGCAAAGGGAGAATTTTTTCCAACGTTTCCGTCAGATACATATTCCAGTCTTCCTGAAGTCAGGCCCCATCTTGATTTCATAGCTTCTACATTTTCTACATAACCTCTGTGTCCGTCAGAGAATAAGGCACCTGAGAAGCAGGCATCCGCTACCAGGAAAGTATGTTTGCTGTCTAATGCCTTTAAATATTTCAATAAGGTAGAGTTAGGCAGGTATTCAGTTTCTTTTCCTTTGTGTGCATCTACCGGAATCCAGTATCCTTCATCTAAACCTGCATTGTAAAAGCCGTGGCCTGAAAAATAAATCAGCAGGTTATCATTAGGAGTTACTTTTGCTTTTAGTTTATTGAAAGCTGCATATATTCCTTCTATGGTAGCCTGCTCATCGTATACTTCTACTACATTTTCTGCAGCGAAAGTATATTTGGTTGTCAGTATACGCTTCACATCTTTGGCATCTTTTACCGCATTGCCCAACTGTGGCCAGTGAGAGTAAGTGCTGATGCCTACAATAAGTAAATAATTTTTTCCTTTGGCTGCCGGGTCAAAATTCAGATCATTGCTAGTACTTTTTATTTCCGTATTATTTTTGGCAACTGTGGGAGCTTCTTTTGGCTGGATATTCAATTTGGAAATATCCCATATCTTGATTTTTGTATTGTCACATGTGGCAAGCATTTTACCATCATTGCTGAATTCTACATCATAGACAATAGCTGCTTGTTTTTTTGCGGCGAATGCCTCTGTACCTGTAGCAACATCCCATACGGTAGCTGCGCCATCATGGCCTGAACTTGCAAGGTATTTTCCATCCGGGCTGAAGTGAAGCGATTGCACCCATTTGCTATGGCCTTTGATCGTTTTTACAAGGCTGCCTGAAGCGGCATCCCATAGCTTTACCATTTTATCATCGCCGGCGGTCGCTATATATTTTCCATCAGGGCTGAAAGAAACATTTCTTACGTAGTCTGTATGCGCTTCGAGGGTTCTGTCAATGTTCCCCGATTGCACATCCCATATTTTTAAATGAAGATCAGCGCCTGAAGAAGCCAGTTTAAATCCATCCGGACTGAAGCTTACGGATGATACTTCCTTTGTATGTCCGCCTAAACTTCTGATAGCGATTCCTGATACTGCATCCCATACTTTCACTGAATTATCTTTACTTCCTGTAGCCAGACTTTTGCCATCGGGGCTGTAGGTGATAGAACTTACAGATCCGGTGTGGCCTTTTAAGCTTACAATTTCAGAACCGCTTCTCACGTCCCAGATCTTTCCTGTATTGTCCTTGCTGCCTGATGCTATATAATTTCCGCTCGGACTAAAGCAAAGAGATACTACCCAGTTGCTATGTCCTTTCAGGGTATTCATTTTAGTCCCGGAAATCATATCCCATAAGATCACATTATTGTCGAGGCCGGCAGTAGCCAGTATTTTATTATCGGGACTGAAAGCCATTGCGATCACCACGTGACCTGATTCCTCGAGGGTTTTGGTGGGTTTGATATCCTGTGAAAAAGTAAGAAGAGTGCAGCAGATAGAAAAAATACTTAAAAGAATTGCTTTTAAATTTTTCATGAGACTGATTATTAGTATTTTATGTAATATTAAAAAACCGTACTAATATACGAATATTTCAACATAAGGGTCAGCACAAACAGGGTATTATCATATTATTATAGCATCAAATTTAATGCTGTCAAATTCCTGGTAAGCCTGGTGATTTTCCTGAAAAATCATTAATTCTACATGAAAATTGGGGAAAATTGAGAATTTTGTGAGCTTTTTTGGAAAAAACTAAAACAATACCGTATAAATACGGTTATTGTGGAAATCTATCTGTAAACCATATGCAATTATTAAAAGAGAATGAAAGGGAGCTGGTAAAGCTGGTTAATTTCTTCAGCAGGCGGGCTCAAAAGCTAATAGGCGAAGGGAAACTGGGTCCTGAGCATGCGCAGGTTTCTGCTGCCTGTGAAAATCTTGTAAAGCAAATCAATGCGCATGCTGAACTTCGGAACGATGTGTTGCTTCGTAGGGAAGATTTAAAAGCAGTTGTGAAAGACGATGCCAGCTGTCCAAAGTGTAACAGCAATGAATACCTGAAATTTGTTTCCATTGACAATGGGCATGAAAGAGGCTGGAAATGTAACCGATACAGATGCAGAAGATGCAATATAGAATTTACATGGAACAGACCAAATAATCCATGGGACATGCTTGATTTTATGAGAGAGCTTTTAAAATTAATGGAGCTTAATATTCATAGAGAGGCAGATCCTGATGCAAAGGAAAAATCAGAACTGATCCTTACTCAGACTCAGGAAAGCCTTGGGAAACTGCAAAACATCATCGCTGCTTCAGATAAAGAGTACGAAGAGTTGCAGCACAGAGAAGCGGAAATGGAAGCGACCTTGAAAGAATTCAAGAGATTCCTTTTGATAGAGAAAGCTAAAATGGAAGCGGAAGATAATTAAAATTTCTCCCAGTGGCTTAAAGCTTTGCCTGAATCGAGCGAATGTGAAAGCGTGGTCAATGCTTTTTCAGAGTCCATCAGATTAAATTTATTTAAAATAACCAATGCGAGGTAAATTATATTTTGCCTCGCATAATTTTTTTCTCCCCTTAAGGCGGCTATTCCTTCTTCATACGATTCTTTTTCTGAAACTGACTTGTCAATTTTTTCTTCCATTTCAGAAATTCCAAATGATACGGGATTGATTAAGCTATCTGAAATTTCTTGACCATTATATAAAACACAGGTAGTGCTTTTGGATAAGCTCATGTGGGTCGAGCCTTCCATTCCTTTGAGAATAATTGCCTGGGCACATTGCTTTTGCTCCTTCAGTTGTTTTACCAATTCCTCCTTATAATGTGGATGCGTGTATCCTGTCACTATATGATTGCCATTTTTAGCGCGGATAGGCTGCAATAATTTTTCAAATGTGGCGAGAAAAGGCCGCTTTACCATTTCTTTTCGCATTCGCTTCATCTCATACAAATCAGGAAAGAAAATTTTCTGATCGAGGTATGTCCAGGAAACAGACGAATTTTCCAGATTTTTTATAGCCTGATCCAACGAGATCAGCGGATCTATGCCGGCATATTTTAAAATTTTATGTGAGGTATATCCCTCTTTGGGAGCGACTTCGTCTATGCCATGCACTATGGTGGGAAACCCGATAGAGCCCAGTAATGCGGCAGTGAATAAAGAAAAATTTTTCGACCTGTTTGATCCGTCATAGCTATCCGCTATATCTATCAATACAGGCATATTTATTTCTCTATGAGGAACCTGACTGTAGAGGTAATTCAGGAAAGAATTATTTTCAATGAAACTTTCGCGTTTTAAACGCTCTGCTTCCAGGAATGATCCCTTCAGATATTCGGGAATATCTTTTGAAAACAAAAATGACATACCCGATTCACATTCCTCTTTAGTTAAATCATTCTTACCAATGATTTTTTTAATCAGAGACAGAAACGGATTGGAAGTTTCTTTAATATATCCGGTAAGCTCTTGCGGTAAAAATTTATCAGGAGAAGCTTTTAGTTTTTCCAGCCAGGATTTTTCTTCGTCAGTGGGAGGAAGGATAAGCAACGCCGTAAGCATAGTGGCTTTTGTAGTAAGGCTTACCTCGGGATTTTTAAAAAGCCCGGCTATTTCCTCCAGTTCTTCTGTTTTTAAACTTTTGCTTCCCTGAGGCCCAATGCCTTTCTTTTTTAGCAGCTCTGCTAATCTTTCCTGATGCATTTTGGTTGTAAAGTTACAAGGTTGTAATTTATAAAATTATCGACTTTAAACTTAGTGATTCTTATTCTTACTTTTTACTCATACTTCGAGCATTATAGTTGATCTAAAATAAGCTGTTCCCAGGTGCCTATTTCCTTTTTACCTGTTTTATTCATTACCTGAATTTTTCTTTCTTCCACTTTCTTTCTGAACTCCGAGCAGGCATTCATCCTCAGACTCAGGGCCTCAGATAACATTTTCAGTGTATTTTTATTTTTAGAAATGGCTGTAGTATATACCAGGTAAAAGGCTTTGCTCAAAGGAAATTTTATCCCATGAAACAGGGTGTATGCAGTAGGAGATTCTATATAATCACAACGCGTACATTTTCTGGAAAATTTTTTCTCTGCTTCAGAATAATTTTCATTGCCACACTTTCTGCAGGTATAACCTCCATGCCACTTAATTTCTTCGAGGTGGCGCAAACAGGATAGATCGTCCGGAAACACTTTGCTGAATTCTTCATAGTTAATGTCTTCAGCAAAGATCATGGCTTTTGTTTTTTCTTTTACTTCTTTATTTAAATTCCAGTTGTCAAGATCCAGCTTGGCATTCATCTCGTTCAGCTTGGCAGTAAGTTTCTGTAGCTTTTCATTGGCAAACAATAATTCATCTGTTCTTGCCCTGAGCTCCATTGTTCTTTCATTTACTTTCTCTTCCAGCTCTCTGTTAACTTTTTCTTTCAGGGATTCATTCTCTTTCAGTTGAGCAATGATCTTATTTTTCACATCTTCTTTTTCTTTCATAATGGTTTTAAGCTTGTCTGCCAATGCGAAAGAAAGAAAAATAATTTCGCCCATTACTCCGAAATTCATACTGTAAAAAGTGAAGAATTTTACAGGTATGAGGTGCAGGTCCATAAGAATATTCACTATGAACGATGCGAACAAAATAGAGAATGCAATAATGTAGTAACGCGCAGGTTGATATTTTAATTTTCCTGCCCATATTCCTGCAATGAATATGATGGTAAATGGAATAATGTCATACCATTGCATGTATAATAACCTGGGATAGAATATTACCCCTGTTAAAAATAAAGCAATTCTGATTAATAAAATAAATGCGATTGCTTTATGCAGGACAGGAATATTTTCTTTCAGTTTTAAAAAATGCCGTGCATATAACCCAGCAAAAAGTATCATACATAATTCTGAGACAGGGAATATGAACTCGTTTACAGCGGGAAAGTCAGGCCATAAATAATGAAAGCCTATTCCATCGCGCGCCATTCCAAGCAGGCCCATGCTTAGGATATATAAGACATAATATAGATAAGATTTATCTCTTATAGAGAGATACATTAAAAGATTATAGCAAATGAGTGTTAGTATTAATCCATAAAAAAGAGCAAGTATAAAATATTCTTTAATAGCATATGCATTGAATACTTCAAAGCTTCTTACTTGTCCGTCTATAAAGCTGGTGGCGTTACCGGGTATTAACTTTGCATAATAAATACGTTCTTCTCCGGTTGGAATATCAAGATTATAGACGAAGTTCTTATGTTTAAAAGTTCTTTTGTCAAAGGATACGGCATAGCCGCTTTTATTATAAAATTTTTTATCGGGCATGTACATTTCCACTTCGTTAATTCTGAAGTCATAAAGTTCCAGCACCCAATGCTTTGTGTTGTATGAATTATTTTTGATATTAATTCTTACCCAGTAATGCGTTCCTGGTTCGCTGAGGCTTGTTCCTGCAACAGATAAAGATTGAAACTTATTTGAATAAAGAGGGGAAGAAATTTCCTTTATGGTGAGCTTATTGCTTTTGTCTTTATAGACTTCTGCATATCCGTTGCTTATTCTGTAGGCTTCAGTAGTATCTGAGAGCATAATACCTGCAGCCTTGACTTCAATGATGCAAAGTATAAAAGTTAATATGTAAAAAATCTGTTTCACACGGGACTTTAAAAATATGTTACCTGGAAGTTTGCAAATAGTATACCAGTTTTTATGTGTGCTGTAATTACAGTTCGATTTTCAAACCGTCGGAGGCCAGGTGAATAAAGTCAGGTAATTCTTTTTCTACTTCTTTATGCAGCCCCATTCTATGGCTGATATGTGTAAGGTAAGCCTTCTCAGGTTTTAGTTCTTTTAGCAGTTCAACTGCTTCTGCCAGGGTAAAGTGGGAAATATGTTCGGTCTTTTGAAGGGCATTTAATACAATGACTTTAGAACCTTTTATCTTTTCTTTCTCTTTATCCGAAATATTATTTGCATCAGTGATATAAGTAAAGTCTTTGATTCTGTAACCGAATACCGGGAGTTTGTAATGCAATACTTCAACAGGAGTAAATTCTATCCCTTCTATTTTAAAAGGGAGATTTTCTATTTCATAGAGATCAATAAGCGGTATACCTGGATATTTAACGTCTGAAAATGCATAAGCGAATTCTTTTTTGATTTGCTCCAGTACATTGTGTCTTCCATAAATGGGTATATGTTTTTTCTGGATATAATTGAATGACCTCACATCATCCATGCCGGCAGTATGATCTTTATGCTCATGGGTAAAGATCAGGGCATCGAGGGTTTTGATTCTTTCTCTTAATACCTGCTGCCTGAAGTCAGGGCCTGAATCGATGATGAAACTTTTGCCCTCTATAGATATGTGAATGGAAGTACGTAGTCTTTTATCGCGGAAGTCAAGAGAATTACAGACTTCGCAATTGCAGGCTATAACAGGAATACCTTGTGAAGTTCTGGTTCCGAGAAATGTA
>JAIERY010000416.1 GCA_019746425.1 Cytophagaceae bacterium | reverse complement strand
ATTCATAATCTGCAATTGGCAGGAAAAAAATTCCGGGCGAATGATATGACTCCATATGGATGGGAGTCAGAGTATGATGCCTGGATCAAAAAACAAATTGATGAAAGGAATACGGACAATATTATCAATTATGAAAATAGTCATAAGCTGGGAAAACTTGCCGCCCCTACTCCTGATCATTACGTGCCTGTACTTTATAGTTTAGGACTGATGGAAAGTAAAGATGAAATAAAATATTTCTATGAAGCAGCGCCTTCTATACCTGCATTCAGCGAAAGAAGTTTTATTTTCAAACAGTGATTTTTCAATTCTATTTTTTCTTCGGCTTGCGGCGTCGGCTATCCGAAGGCTGTTTGTCAACCGGATCACTTACAGTAACCATTACCGCTTCAGAAGTAACCGGGTCACCAGAATGACTTATAGTTTTTGCAGTGATTTTATAAGTTCCTGTACTTACTTTCTTCCAGGTGATGCCATACGGAAGACTCGTATCGCTGCCTAACAACACACTATCGTTGTAGAATTGCACTTCTTTTACGGCTCCGTCTGTTTTAACCTGGATCTTAATCCGCGCAGGAGCAACGAAACTGTCTCCCGGCACAGGAGAAGTAAGCGTGAGTTTCGGAGGAGCAAGCAGGCTGAGCATTTTTTTAGCATATCGTTCTCCGAATGTGCGGTAAGCCGCCGAAGTGAAATGGGCATGATCGTCTTGCGCAGCCAGACCTTTTGCAGATATTATATAGGAATTGAGGATAACATCCGGAACATTGGCAATGATCTCATTATGCGCGCCACAACAGCCGCCTGCTTCTGTGGTTACTACTTCGCCGACCAATAAAGGAACATATGCCGGATTTAAATTCAGATCTTTGATCAGGTTGTCATACAAGTTTTTTAATTTCATGGGCCAGTCAGCTTGTCCGGTGTTGGTTTCTCCCTGATGGTATAAGATCCCTTTTATCACACCGGATTTCTGAGCAATCTTCGCCACTTCCACAAGTCGCCCATATGGGTTACCTCCATATTCTTTAATAGCGTTTTGCATCCAGCCCGGGGCTGTTGCAGTATAGGAAGCATAATTTACTTTGTCGAACAATGCAATATCACATCCTCCGATAGCTACTGGCACAATACCGACTTTTATGGTAGCAGGAAGATTGGCTACCATCGTTCTGCCGAAATAATCTGCAGGGCCAAGCCTGGTATAACATCTGAATAAAGGTGGTATGGCATCAGACCATTCGCCGATGGTAAAAGATCTGGAACCTGCAGTGCAGTTGACAGCACCCATCACCTGAAAGCGTGGATCTACTGTCATGTCCTGAGTTTCTATAGCCGCCGAACCTTCCATGTTCGATTGACCTATGCAGAGGTAAATATGGAAATTGGGATCCTGTGTTTTTCCTGAAAAGGAAATAAACATCAGGAAAATAAATATTGTATAAAGTCTGGACATAGCAGTGTAATAAAATTGTAGAATAACAAAGATATGAAATTAAGCAGATATAGTCGTACTGTATAGTTTTCTGCAATGGTTGTGCCAACCACCAGCTAAGGTATCATCCAAAACAAAAAAGCCTGAAGTCTTCAGGCTTTTTTGTTTCGATATTATTTTTCTTTTATTTCTTTGCGTAATATTTTTTAGAGCGGATTACAGATATTTTTTTGATGTTGTTCCCGTTTTCATCCAGGTATAGAAATTTATTTTTCGATCCCTTTTCAAGCTTGATCTCATAGGATGTCACCAAAGGATCATGCAGCGCTTTGATATAGGTAATCTGCCAGCTCTTAAAATCAGGTTTTGCAAGAATGACCTTCACTTTATCCGGGAGATCATTTTCAGAAACTCTTTTTATCTCTGTTAAAACCCAGGAACCATCTTTTTCCATATACACTTTATGGTATTCTCCTTTTTTATTAAACCCTGCGGTGTAGTATTTATTATATTTTCCCCAATCCACAGTTTTCATATCGATATCCGGATACATTCTTGTAAGTGAGGATATCGCCTCCAAAGGCATTCTCTTCATTTGAGGATATGCTGCACTGAAACATATCGTCAGTAATATTGTGGTAATCAGATTTTTCATAGCTATTGTTTTTATTTAAAGAACTGCCGTGAGAAGAAAACTGTTTTCAGTATTAAATACAGTGTATATTCTGTAAAATTCAGGAGAAAAATACAGTGAATACCGATAATTCTGAAAGGCTCTGTTTGGGATATTTTTTTCATAAAAACCCCACTGTAAAATTGGTTTAATAGTTCTTTGTTCCCTGGTCTGTAAAAAGTTAGTACTCCGTTTCCGCATAATAATTTTTTCCTATTATATATAGCCTTTTTATTCTACTTCAATTTATTTTTGTCGCTCATGCGGAATTTTAAGAAAAATTCTCCCCGAAACGCCCTCAAACCCGCATATTCTATTAATATTTTTCTCAAAATCAGTCAATTTCAATTATCTGTAAAACAGATAGTTATATTAATATTTCCTCAATATTTTTCGATATTTTTTTTGAATTAATAGCCAATCGCTTGCGGATGCTCTTAATTTGAATTATCCAAAAGATAATATGATTTATCCCACGGATTACAGCAAGATTTAAACAGGTTAGCAATCGTCAGAAAAAAGCATTCAAAACAGTAAAATTAGTCCCTTATGAAAAAATTTACCTCTGAAGAAATTATTAACAAGCGATTGGTGCTTACGATTTTTGCGATTTTCACCCTGTTATACAGCTATGGGCAAAAAACTTCAACAGGCAGTGGTGCCTGGAATAACGCAGCTACCTGGACTCCGGCCGGCGTACCTGGTAACAACGATGATGTTACTATCCTTGCCGGGCATACAGTAACTGTACCGGTCAATGCTTTCTGTAAACGGCTTTTCATCAGCGGTACACTTAACATGACTGGCGCAGGAATTACCATGGATATTTCCAATAACAGTATGGCCAGTCCGACCAATGGTTTGCAATTGAATGCAGGAGGTACGCTTAATATCGGTTCAACCAACATTCTTTATTTTTCCAACACACAAGCTTCCGGTATAGTAAATAACGGAGGAACTATTGTGAGCACCGGTACCAACGGAATTGACGGCGGTACAATCCGCACCAACACTTGCTGCGGCGGTGAATTTAGAGTATCCGGTACTGCATCGACCACAGTTTATAATCTAGACTTTCTTCAGAATGCCAATTTCAATATTCAGAGCGGCGGATTGTTTGTAAACGGAACATTGTCTTTAGACGATAACAACTGGAACAGCAGCGGCTCTACTTTGTCTCCTATCTATGGTCCGGCTTCTACTTTATATATCAACTGGAACGGACAAGGGATTACCAGCAGTGCACCAAGTCCATTGAATAACAATTTGTCTAAACTATGGAATGCTACCAGCGGAACGATTGGCGTAACAGCAGGATATCCTAATAATGTGACGTTGGTGAATATGGGTACATCCAATGGAAGTGTAAACGTTCCGCCAAATATAAATGTAGGATGGGCCCCGACAGGAACAGTAGGTCTTAACGGCGCGCTGCGTCTTGGAGACGGAACGCTGAATGGAGTTGCCAGTCTTCATAGCGTTACTACTTTTAACAGCGGAGGAATCATAGTAGATAATAATTCTACCTTGGTGAGTCCGGCTGCAGGGGCGACTTATATTAACAGAGGAAACTTTACACTACAGGGTGCTACGACAGGATTGTATTATAATTATGGTGCGATCATCAACTTCGCAGGATCCGGAACAGTAGGTTCTCCGCAGATTATCAGCACTACTGACGGTGCAGGTTTGCTGACATTTTCCAATATGACGGTAAGCAATGGCACTTACGTGCGAATAGATGATGATGTAAATATTACCTATACTATTAACCTTGCTTCAGGTTATGTGGGTACAAGTGCAGCCAATTCACTTACTATTACCAACACAGCGAACACTGCAGTTATCGGAGGTGGTTCAACAGCCTATATAGATGGTCCGTTGAATTGGGCTTTTCCTTCGGCTCCTTCCGGAAACTATATGTTTCCTGTCGGCGATTATAGCGGCGGTACATATCTCCCTCTAACATTATCAGGAGCAAATTCTTCCGGAGGTACTACTGTTACAGTAGAAGCTTTTCAGGCAAATCCCGGCGGCAGCAAAGATGCTACTATCAATACCATGAGTACGACAGAATACTGGTCGATAGCTACAACCAATCCTTTCAGTGGCGGCGCACAAGTGACAGCACAGCGTCCTACTGCAGTAGCACCATATAATTCTCTTGCAAGCAGCAGTGCTTCCAATGGTTTGTACACTGCGATAGGCGGAACTCCGAATGCAGGTACGCCGGGTATCATCAGTGGTGGTGGTATAGGCAGCACCAGTCCTGTATTTGTGAGAATGGTAAATGCATTTTTAAATGTAGTGAGAATTGGCGGAACCAACGCAAGCGTAGATGCAAGTTGTAATCCTACTGCGACAGGTTCACTTATTGTGGGCGGCGTCGGCGGTACACCTCCTTATCAGTATAGTCTTAACGGAGGAGCTTACCAGGTATCCAATACATTCAGTCCTTTAGCGAAAGGTACTTACAATGTAACAGTAAGAGATGCAACGATGGCAACTAAAACTTCTATCTTAAAAGTATTAGGTCCTTTGCAGATCAATGGAAATGATCAGGATGTTGACATTTGTGTGGGTCAGTCTACTACATTGTCTGCCACAAACCTGCTGAATACTTCAGCAGCATATACATGGTCACCCGGCGGACAAACTACTCCTGGCATCACGGTATCTCCTGCAACTGCTACTACCTATACAGTGAGCAGTACTATTTATGCCAACAACCTGCTGGCCAATGGCAGCTTCGAGGGCGGAGCGACTCCGACAGGTTTCAGCAATGCAGGAGCCTATCAGCCGCATGCAGGAGGATACGGAACTACACCTGGCGCCGGTGGCTGGTATAAAATTGCCACGGCTGGAAATAGCTTATGTACATTCTTTACTACGCTTGCGGCTCAGGACGGAAGCAGTTATTACATAGCCGACGGTAATACTGCGGCAATGGATGTATTCTCTTTGAACTTAACCGGTCTTACGGTAGGTGTCTCTTACAGATTTTCTTACTGGTATGCGAAAGGAAGTCCCACAGCGCCTGATACTCCATTAGAGACAAGATTAAATGGCGCAGCGATCGGCAGTGTCACTGTGAGCAACTACACAGGATGGACTCAGGCTGTTTATAATTTTACCGCTGCAGCTGCCACTGCTACAATGACTATAAGAAACACACTGGCGCCCGGTAATACAGACGGTAATGATTTCTATATAGATAATGTGCAACTCATGCCTCCATGTACTGTATCTGCTTCTGTGACTGTCACCGTGAACTGCACCTTGCCTGTAGTGTACACTTACTTCAATGCAGAGAGACAAGGCGCGGGAGCTTTACTCACATGGGAAACCGCTACAGAGATCAACAGCTCGTATTTCATTGTTGAAAAATCTTTGGACGGAATTACTTTCACATCTATCGGAAAAGTAAATGCGGCGGGCAACAGTTCAGAACCGCTGAAATATTCTCTGACTGATCCTTATATTACCACGGGAGTAACATACTACCGGCTTGCTCAATATGATCTGAACTGCGCTGTTCATTATAGTGTGATAAGAGCAGTGACGAAGGATGGCCCGGCAACTATTCATGTATCGCCAAATCCAAATAGTGGAATATTTGTGGTGATGTCCGACAACACAAATGATATCCAGTCACGTATAAGAGTTGTGAACTCGATAGGGCAGATGATATATGAGGACGGAGAGTTTACATCCGGTCTTATCAATGTGGACATTTCACACTTTGCCTCAGGAGTATACTATATCCAGGTAATCACAGAAGAGGGCACAATAGTGCAGAAGGTAATTAAAGAGTAATTCTGATTTTTTAGAAGATTAAAATAAAAGAGGTTTGGTTCTAAAGATTATAGCTTTGAAAAGTTTTTCAATATTTCTTTTGTGTGGACTGCTTTTTTTCTCTGCAGTTGTATTCGCGAACGATGAAACAGATTCATCAGGTGTATCGCAATCCTTTCTAAGTAAAAGTTATAAGCGCACTTTTAACTTTAAGGGATTGTCGGATGCCGGAGGTAATCCTAAAAAAAGCTGGTTTAAAGGAATGCGTTATTCCGGCTGGGCAAGGTTTTATCCCTACTACCGCAACATGCAGCAGCATTATGATATTCCTGCTACTGAAGGTCTTACTTTACCAATCACGGTAAACGCCAATGACGGTTATCAGCAGCCTTTGATGCTTTTCAGGCTCGAGGCAAATCCCTCTGCCAAAACATGGTTCCAGACGGAGCTTCAGTTTGATCACCTGATGTTGAGAACTACCAACCGGACAAATCAATTTGGAAGGTATGCCAACCTGTATGTGCTATTCAATTTACAGGGTACTGTAGAAACCAGCATGGGTAAGTTCAGAATGATTGCAGGAGGGGGAGCCAACTGGTACAGATTGAGCCCGTCCACATTATGGGGATATCAGTACCGTGATGATATGTTTGAGCGCTATCCATGGGAACCGGAAGGACATGATTTCGGACGCTATTCTTCTTTCTACTCAGTGGGTGATATTCCCCGTGACCAGCGTTTTGGTATGCAGGCTACCCAAGGTTTTATCCTGGAAGGCACCAACCTGCCTGCAGGATTTGATGCAGTGCTACTCTATGGTAAAACTTCTACCAGCGCGTTCCAGAGTTTTCTCTCCAAAGACCCTGTAAACATGTTTGCTTCGAGGGTCGGAAAAAAAATCGGCGACCATAAATTCGGATTCAATTATTTCAACCAGTTTGGATACGAGCGATTCGGAAGCGATACCAATAAAGTCATTTACAAACCCATTGTGCAGGGCACAGATACTTTTTATGTCGCAGAGAATTTTATCAGCCAGTTAGTAACTTCCGCAGATGCACGATTTGATTTTAAAAAATTCAGTCTCTTCGCAGAGATCGGTATGGGTTCTTACTTTACCAGCACCTACAATCTTGGATTGAAAGACGGAGCAAAGCCCGGTGTAGAAAATGTAAGCAGGTACAAAAGAGACTGGGATGAATTATTGATTTTTGAGATCACTACCAAAAAACAGCTTACGCTTATTCCTTTAAAACTTGGCGTGTACAGGATCGGCGCGCTCGTAGTGAATAACACCAGTACCATTGCAAACACTTCTGTCGAGCAGGCAAAACCAAGCATCAGCACGCCCGATGAATATTATACCAATTATTATGACGGGATGGTGACTGAAGTAGGACAGCTTGCCAACAACCGTCAGGGTTTAAATCTCTTTGCCAATAAAGAATTTTTCTATAAAAAAATAAAAACAAAATTCGCGCTGGGGATGGCTCAGGAAATAGAGAACCTGGCCGGTGATTTAAGAAATGGAGGAAGAGCGAATTTTGTCGCAGGCGGCACTCCTGATAGTGTTACGAAAGTGCCTTTTACCAATAGTATTACTTTTGAGCATAAGCTCAACGGTCTCACCAGATCAAGGTTCGCATTCTTCAAAAGGTTCCAGGGGCCGCTCGGCAGGTTACACTCTGTTTACAGAAGATCTTTTGAAAATATTGCGATCACCGATTCAGTGATCGATTATAAAAAATCTTTCAACACCATTGACTTTGAGCTTAAATACAAATTCAAGTTACTGGGCAAAGAAATTATTGTTTCCAACTTTAATAATTTCAGTTCGGTGCAGGATAAATTTTCTCCTATCCCTGTGTTCACCGATGACGCATTCCTCCGGTATTTCTATGAAGAGCTGATGGTATTTTATGCCATTCATCAGAAGGTTACGCTGGTAGGATTTTTAGGTCTTGAAAGAGTGAAGGGTAACAGCAGGACTGAAGTTGCGGATGCGAACGGCAATCTTATTAAAGATGCCAATGGAAGACCCGTTGCTGATCCGAATGGCAAACCGATAGATGCGACAGGGCATGGTTATGGACTTGGGCTGGATTATAATTTTCACAGCAGAGCCAGTTTACATGTGAGGCATCGCTGGTTTAATTATGCGGATAAAAATTTTACGCTTGACAAGTTCAAGGGTAATGAAATGACAGTAGAATTTAAGGTATTCTTTTAACGATAAGAACGATGATTAAAAAAGTAACGCTTGCACTCTCCATTTTTTCTGCTTTTCTGTTTACAGAATTGCCGGCACAGAATGTATACTTTACAGGGCTGGGGCGTGCCCTTGTGACGAATGATGGATTGAAAGACAACACCGATACAGCTTCTAAAATGAAAGCTTCCGGAGGATATACGTTGTTTGATCTTGGTGTATATGCTAAACCCAATGAAGTATTGCGAGGTGGGGTAATCCTCAGGTTGAGAAATGAATTCGGTGGCTTCTTCAGCGACGGCGCTTCACTGGAGTTCAGACAGATGCAGCTCGAAGGATTGATCGCTAAAAAAGTGAAGTATGAGATCGGCGATATTTACCTGACGCATACTCCATATACTTTGTGGAATGAAAAGAATATTTATAATTATAATAAATATGAAGCCGGTATTTTTTCTCTGAGAAGGGACATCGTTTATTATGAAAATTTCTTCGTGGGCAATGCCTGGAGGATGCAGGGCTTCAATGCAAAGTCTAAAATAAATTTCAGCAAGGGAGTAGATAGTTTAGGCATCAGAGCTTATGGCGGGCGTACCATGCAAACTAATTTTACCACTACCCCTGACAGGTATTTTTATGGCGGTCGTCTGGATCTTGCACAAAGCAAATATTTCAGAATCGCCGGGAACCTTGCAGGCATAAGCGATATCGCCGGTACGGTAGAGGATGCTGAAGTAGATTACGACAACATGGTGTACACTACAGACTTCAGTGTAACACTCGATCAGGAAAAATTTAAACTTGCTTTAAATGGAGAAGCAGGTGCATCTCATTTCGAACTCGACAGAGCGATAGATACTACCCATCATGAATTTAATGATTTCTTTTACGATGCGGGTGTGGAAGCCACTTACAAACCCTTCAACCTTACACTTGGTGCATCATACCGCGATGTAGGATTTAACTTCAATAGCCCGATGGCACAGACTAGAAGGATTGCCTCACCTGGTGATATATCGGTGATGACTTTCCCGGTGATGAATGATGGGACAACCGGTCGTCCGATCTCATTGTTCGATCCGTATACACAGGAAAGCAGGTTGTATAACCAGGCAATCTCCACTACCCTGATGAATTATTTTGTGCAGTACGATATGGTGGAACCATATGGCAAAGCAACGCCCAACAGAAGAGGATTTACTTTCAGTGCGAATATAGAAGAGAAAGATAAATTATTCAACGCAGGCATTGAAGCGAATCTGCTCAGTGAAGGTGTTTCAGAAGGAGATAGCTTGACGAAGGAAAAAAGAAAATTCACTTTAATCCGCGGCGGACTTGTTTTCAATGTCAACAAATTAATGGAGTTTGAAAAACTCATCGCCATCAATGCAGGCCTGAGAATGGAAAGTTCTACACGCGGAGGAACCAACCCTGTAGATCTTTCAAGCTCTTTGATCGATGTAGGACTGGATCTGGAAGTTTTAAAAGACCTGCACTTGCTGGGCGGGGCGAAATTATTCAGTGTAAAAGGAACAGAAATTCAAACCGGCCGTGATGAGCTTAATCAGATTGTTTCATTTGGTCATTTATTCTGGTACAAACCTACGCCGCGTAGGCTTGTACCTATTTTCTACG
>JAIERY010000124.1 GCA_019746425.1 Cytophagaceae bacterium | reverse complement strand
GTCTTGTTTTGATAACACAAAAATATTATACTATTATTGATTATCAAAACATTAAATGTGTTAAAGTAGAATTAAGTGACCCGGCAAACCCTGCAATGATTCCTGGAAGCGCATCAATAAAACTTTGCCTGCTTATTTTAAGTGTATCCTTAGGCACATTACCTGAAAAATAAAAATCAGGGTTTTCAATTAGAACTCTGCCTACTTCAAGAGATCTGTTGAATAGGTAATTTTGCCAATATAAATAAAGCAATAACTGCTATGCATGAGAAAAGCAAGAGCCAAAAGGAAAACCGAATTACCTTTAACTTTCTATTATCCTTTTCTTTTTCTGAATAAGTCATTAAAAGTTTTTGTGAGGACTAAAACCAGTAAAAAATCTTTTATTTATCCTGATGTTTATTGGTAATAAACATCAATTTCAAAATTTACATCATTGCCATGCGTGTCAATACCAATTCTTATGTAATTATAAATGGCAAACTCCTGATCAATGTTGGCAACTTTATTGTTGCTTCCATTTATATATCCTGCAATAGGGTGATCAAACATAGTTAATTCATTTTCATCAATAACCTGAAGATAAAGCATTGGATGACTTAAAAAATCAACTGTATTTATGGATTCAAGTTTAATAATCTTAACAGCATTTCTGCCATGTTTATCTTCAATGGAAAAATATGAATTGAATTTGTCAAGGCGGATTACATGATCATTATTTTCACTCATACATTACTATTTTAGAATAAGAATAGCAGGGAGTTTAATACTATTAAACAACCCTGCTAAATCCACGTTTACTATGAGTCTGAATTATTACTGTTTGCCTGAAGTGTTGTAATATTTCATTGCCTCATCCATGCTCTTTTGAATATCGGCTATTCTTTTTTCATCCGATGGATGGGTCGATAATAATTCGGGTGGTTTTTGCCCGCTGCTTTGAGCAGCCATCCTTTGCCAGAACCCGACTGCAGCTTGTGGATTATATCCTGCCATGGCCATAAAGCTCAGTCCTAAATGATCTGCTTCAGATTCCTGGGCCCTGCTATAAGGAAGCATAATGCCTACTGTGGTCCCTGCTCCATAGGCAGATAAAAATAGATTTTTGGTTTGCTGCGGCTTGTCATTTAAAGCTACCTGCAAAGCCACTCCGCCAAGCTGCTGAATCAGACCCTGACTTAATCTTTCATTGCCATGATTGGCAACAGCATGAGCTATCTCATGACCTAAAACCACTGCTAGTCCGGTTTCGTCGCCTGTAACAGGTAAAATTCCTGTATATACTACTACCTTACCTCCAGGCATACAGAAAGCATTCACCTCAGGACTCTCCACCAGATTGAATTCCCAGCTGTAATCCTTAAGCTCCTTGGAGTTTTGGGATTTCAGATATTGCTCAACAGCAGTTGCCAGTCTTTGTCCAACCCTTTTTACCATGGCAGTCTGCTCTGTATTAGAAGAAAGCTTATTCTGGGAAAGAAAGTCCTTATAGCTGGTATTGCTCATACTCAGCACCTGAGAATGGGGTACAAGGTCCAACTGCTTTCTTCCTGTATCAGGCACACTGCTGCACTGGTCGAAGAAGGGAAGCGTTAAAACTGAAAAAATCATAAATATAGTTCTCTTCATATGGATAAAAATTTGTTATCATAAAAAAACTGCTAACGTGATAAAATGTTTAAATACTAATTCTAAGGGATTGTTTTCCAAAAATTACAAAATTTTATACAAAATATTTCCGTATATCCAGGCAAGGGGTTTAGGGATGGCTTATAGGTTGTAGTTTTATAAAATCAAATTTCTGAATAAGACTATTTAGTCAGTAATGGTTCTTAAATATCTACAAACGACCGGTAAGAATTATTCCTATCCTGATAAAGTAATTATCCGGCTGTGATATAATATTTTTGCGAATGACATTCCCCTTATCGTCAAAAAAAAGATTATCTGATAATTTAAAATTGTGAGATGAAGGAGTATCATTCTTGCCATATTTATGCTTGCTGTGATATTTTATGGTAACCGACTCGTTTGAGCTTAACACTTTGAAATACGACAGAGACATAAAAAAACATATAGCGGAAGAGGTCTGATATACTATATCTACGGAAGGACAGATCCCTGAGATATTGTTGCTGTAAGTGATCTGGTCTATATAATCTCCGACATTATTATTGTTTTTAACAACAAATCCCTGTCCGGTAGTATCTGTGAAGCCTCCGAATTTATAACCTACACTTCCAAATGCAAAATCAATACGCGGCCGCAGCAACAGGCGATCTTTTTTTGTAAGGGAAAATATATATCCTGCACCGGAAGATATATAAGCGTTCTGTACATGTTTATAAAAAGGTGAAAAGGAGAAGGAAATAATATTCAGGTAGAGCCCGCTTTTAAAATTTCTTTCAAATCCTATCGGAACAATGTTAATCATACGTTCCAGGTTTTTGAAATCAAACCTGTGCTCTATCACATAACCCGAATTTGGAGATATGTATTTAAAATTAACTGCCTGGGGAGAATGGATATAGCGAAAGTGTTCATAGTTGGGCCTCCATCCCCAGAAATTATGCCCCATAGCTGACTTTTTTTCAGGCTCCTTCTGTGCATGGGAAGCAGTGGAATAAACAAGAATGAGAATTAAAAAAGAAATATAATGCTTCATGTTACATTGAATTTAACATTTTTTCCTTGGCGCTCTCATAACCTTTTCTGATAAGTTTCTCTATATCCTGCATCTTAAAGTTCTGAATATCTACATTAATGGGATGCTCCGGACGAATGATAGTTAATTTAACTTTTCTGTATCCTTTCAATGGCCCTGAGCTTTCCGTCTTGCCGCTCTCAGGGAGGTATTTATTAAAAAAATTTGCCCATTCTATATCGTTATTGGTAATTTCATTGATGGCGATGTCCATTACCCTTTCAGCCAGCTGTCCCAGATTCCGCGGATTTAAATCGCCGCCGGCAAATGTTTCCGGGTAACAGGCAATACAAATAATTTCATCAGCTCCGCTGTCTATGGCTTTTTTCAAAGGCGCTACATCCCGCAATCCGCCGTCAACATAAGGCCTGTTTTTATCTCCCCTTATATACACCACCGGCATAATGATAGGAATAGCGCTGCTTGCGAGCAGATAATCTACAAAATCAGGATCAGAAGCATCGACATAAGCGATCTCGCCGTTTGAAATATTAACTGCGCCTGCCTGAAAACCTACAGGACTTTTCTTTAGATACTCAATTTTAATATTTTCTTTTATGAGATTCTGAATCGGAGTGGTGTCCAAAAGACCATGAAACCTGTTAAACCATATGTGGGCGAAAAGCGATGTGTCATTATATTTCACCGCTATGCTGCCAGGCGAAGTAATATTTTTTTTCCAGAAGTTTATAAGATTGTCCGCCATTAAATTCCAGTCAAGTTCCCCTATGGAGGCGCTATTTTGCTTTCCTGCTTCGTTGCATACATAAGCCCCGTTCAGGCTGCCTACTGAAATCCCATAGATAAAATCGGGGAAGTAGCCGGCCTCAACTACTGCTTTAAATGCTCCCGCCTGAAATGCTCCCTTTACCGAACCACCTGAAAATATTAAAGCTTTTTTCGTATTTAAACCTTTTGAATTCATTTTAGCAACAATATAATTAACAAAACACGGAATAACCGGTTTAAGGTTTGTATTTTTTTCCCAACCTCTATTCGATTATAATTTAAAAAAAATGAAGAAGAAATTTTTATTCATCATTCTATTTATCCTTTTTTTTTATTGTTCCTGCACACGGCAGTTATACATAAGCAAGGAAGCGAAAAACTGGGAAAAGCAAACTCCCCCTGATTCGACCCAGTTGATACATACAGTCTTTTTATTGGGCGATGCAGGGGACCCTTTGCTTATAAATGAAGAACCCAATTTCAAATTATTCAGGCAGCATATTGAAAAAGACTCCAACAGCACAGTACTGTTTCTTGGTGATAATATTTATCACGATGGCTTACCCGAAGAAAGCGCTCCCGGCAGGGACAAAGCGGAAGAGAAATTATTGCTTCAGCTAAATATGCTGGAAAACTATAGAGGCAAGGTTTATTTTATTCCCGGAAACCATGATTGGGATTATATGAAAGCCGGGGGCTATGAAGCCATACTAAGACAGGAGAGATTTCTTGAAGATACTTTTAAAAGAGGAAATGTTTTCATACCAGATAATGGATGCCCAGGCCCTGTGATGGTGAGGGTTAATAAGGATATCATATTCCTTGCCATCGACTCCCAATGGTGGCTTCACAAATATCAAAAGCCCTATGGGAGAAGCGGTGATTGTACTGCGGAGGACGAAGCTGATTTCTTAGCTCAGTTAGAAGATTTTCTGGAAGCAAATAAGAACAAACACATTATCGTAAGCGCGCATCATCCCCTTGTAAGCAATGGCAATCATGGAGGATTCTATACATTTTCCGATTATATGTTCCCTTTGAGGCTGATAAGGTCAAACCTGTATATTCCTGTCCCGATATTGGGTTCTTTATATCCCCTGCATAGAAAGTTTGGCGGCACCGACCAGGATCTCGCTCATTATAAATATCAGGATTACAAAAACGACCTTCTCAACGTTCTCAATAATTATAAAAATATCATTTATACAGCCGGCCATGAGCATAATCTTCAGTACCACAAGCTCGATAGCATTTATCATGTGTTGAGCGGATCGGGAAGTAAGCTTACTCCCTTAAGAGGAGGGAATGAGGCAACTTTCGCTCAGCATAGCAAAGGTTTTGCAATTTTAAAATACTATAAAAATACAGAGGTGTGGCTCGAATTCTGGATTCCTGAAAAAGATGGATCCGGTAAAATGAGTTTCAGAACAAAATTATATAAAAAGCGGGAAAGCGGCCCTGAATTATATTGCAGCATTACCCGGAATGACTACAGTGATTCAACTGTAATGACATCAGCGGATGAAAAATACAGAAGCAAAAAAATTAACGATTTATTTTTCAGGGAACATTATAAAAATGAATGGTCACAAAACGTACAGGTGAGTTTACTGGATATTAAAAATGAAAAAGACGGAATACTGCCATATGGAAAGACAGGTGGAAAACAAAAACAAACGCTCAGGTTTAAGGATATTGAAGACAGGGAATTTAAGTTTACTTCTTTAAAAAAAAGTATTTCTGCTGAATTGCCTGAAGAGATCACTAATGATTTTTTACATGGTTTTCCAAAGGTAAAGTTGTCAGGACAGTATCCGTATGGATCTTTAATAATCCCAAAATTATCATCTGCTGCAGGCATCTTCTATACAAATCCTAAACTTGTCCTTATACCCAACGACTCATGTCTTGGCCCCTACCGTGCCGGATTCAAAAACAGCATCGGGATATTTGAGGAAAATCTCATAGGCGATCATACGGAAGCGCCAAGTCTTGGCAAGTCAAAAGAAATAATCGGTACCGGGAAAGTGATTTACAGGATCGAAGAAGATTTTAATAATAAAGTCGATGAAAGAGCTTTTGCGCGGTCAAGATTAATGGACATGCTTCTTGGCGATTGGGACAAAGATGAAAGTGAATACAGATGGGCTTCTTTCGAAAGGGGAAATTTTACCTGGTATAAACCCATTCCGGCAGAACAGGATCAGGCATTTTTTAAATTGGAAGGTTTTGTTCCATGGCTTCTAAGTAAAAAATGGATGATAAGAAATTTTCAAAATTTCGATGAGGATATAGATGATCTCAAGGGATTGAATATGTCTGCAAAAGCCATGGACAGGAAATTTCTTACAACCCTGACCAAAGATGACTGGATTGAAATCGCAGATTCAATAAAATTATTTTTAACAGATGAGGTTATAGAAGCCGCGGTACATTCTGTTCCGGAAGAAATATTCGCAATTCACGGAAAGGAAATCATAGCTAAGCTGAAGGCAAGACGGGACCAGCTTAGTCATGTTGCTATAAACTACTATACTATCCTTTCCAGGTATGTAAATGTTTTCGGATGCAGACAGAACGATAAGTTTGAAGTGATCAGGATGGACAATAAAAAAACCGCGGTAAGAGTTTTCAGATTAAATGAAAGAGGGCAAACGACAGAAAAAGTTTATGAAAGGATTTTCTTTGAAGGTGAAACAAAGGAAATACGCTTGTACGGCCTGGAAGGCACGGATGTTTTCAATGTAACCGGAAAAGTAAACAAAGGAATTATTCTCAGAATTATCGGCGGAAAAGGAACTGATACAATAACAGACCATTCCAGTGTAAAAGGATTCAATAAAAAAACAGTTATCTACGATACCCGGAAAGAAAATATTATAAAAGCTTCAAAAGAAACCAATCTTGATCTGTCACCTGCGGAATCTGTTCATATTGTGGAGCAGGACAAATTTTATTACAATTATACCGGTCCGCTTACCAACCTTTATTACTATAACCCCGATGACGGATTGTTTTCACAGGTGGGATTAATCAGGCGAACTTACAAATTCCGGAATGACCCTTTTTCAACGCAGCACAAGCTGTCTTTAGCTTATGGGACAAATAACAGCTCACTCAGGATTCTTTATCAGAATGAAATTAAAAAAGCGGTCAACGCGCTGGATCTTGAAACAACCATAAGGATATCCGCTCCTTATGTCATGAATTTCTATGGATCTGGAAACGAAAGCGTAAAACTAAATGAGAGGCTGTCAGATTTCAGAGTAAATATCTCTAATGCGTTTTTAAATGTAACGATCAATAAAACATTTACTCATTTTTTTACAATAGGCATAGGCCCTAAATATGAATCATTCAAAGTTGATGGTAAAGAAAACAGGCTTCTTCAAGACGGCAGCTTCAATTTTACTAATGAGAATAAATATGGCGGCATAAGAGCTTTCTTAAGGCTTGGAACTGCAGATAACCCTCTCAATCCGACCCGTGGAATATTCTTATTGCTTGCCAGCCACTATAATCTGAATATTAATACGGGAAAAAACTACAGCCAGCAAACCGGTGAATTTAAGTTTTACATCACACCTAATTTGCCTTATCAGCTGACATTTGCCTGCAGGATAGGCGGAGCTTTCAATACCGGCAGATACGAATTTTATCAGGCCAATATGCTGGGAGGAGCCAACATGCTGAATGAAGCGCAGAATCTGAGAGGCTTTCACAAAACCAGGTTTATCGGCGATCAATCGTTTTATCAGAATGTGGAAGCAAGAATGGAATTGATGAAATTTAATTTTTATCTCTTTCCTTCCAAATTTGGTTTGCTGGGCTTAATAGATAATGGAAAAATCTGGGTTAACAATTTTAACTCAAAGAAATGGCATACAGGATATGGCGGAGGGTTGTGGATCAATATTTTTAACAAGCTGGTATTTTCCGCAACTTATTCCTTCTCAAAAGAAGATTCATTATTCAATCTCAAATCGGGCTTTTCTTTTTAAACAGGGCATTTATTATTCTTAAACCTTTATGGAAATTGCAGGTTTCCATTAAACACTTAAACAAAAAATTATGGAAACCAAAAAAGGAAATCACCATCACTCAAATCACAACCATGATGCATTAATTCAGACTTTGCTTGATTGCGCTAAAGCATGTGAAAATTGCGCCCAGGCAAGCCTGGAAGAAGATGACGTTACCATGATGGCTCATTGTATAGAACTGGACAGGGATTGCGCCGATATCTGTTTTCAGGGAGCAAGGTATCTTCTCAGAGACGCGGAGATTTCACACAAATATTTAATGGTCTGCGAAGAAATGTGCAGGTTATGCGCGGAAGAATGCGGTAAACATTCTCACGATCATTGTAAGAAATGTGCTGAATCCTGTCGCAAATGTGCGGAAGAATGTCATAAGCATCATGGAGAAGCGGCTCTTAAATGATTTAAACCATAAAGAAATACTGTGGCAATACAGTGTTTCTTTATGTTACAAAAACAGAGAACTATATTCTTAAACAGGTCCAGGTTGTTATGATTAAATTTTTCTTTATAAAATTAAAACTGTTTTTGTAATTCCGTTTCAATGCATCTCATTAAGATCACACTGCAGGAAATAGCCAAAAGAAAATATTTTTATATCCCCTTTATTCTGATGGTTATTATCGGAGGAGCTCAGGTTATATTTTATAAGAAAGGACCGGAAGTTATTTTACTGGACAGGTTTAATAATAGTTTTTTAGATTATTTTTTTAATATATATACCTATCTCGGAAGTTTCTGGGCAAATCTAGTATTCATTATTGTTTTGCTCTTCATCAGATTTGACCTGGCAATTACAGGTTTTCTATGCAGCTCAGTAAATGGTATTGCCGGCAGGATTTTACAGCGGGAAATATTCTTATCCAAACCCCGTCCCGGAGATTTTTTCACCGATCCGGGTGCTTTGACCATTTTCAAAGAGATTGATTTGAATAGTTTGGGAAGTTTTCCTTCAGGACATACAGTTACAGCTTTTACCATCTTTTGCTTTTTTGCATTAATCACTGAAAGTAATATTGTGCATTTATCTTTCTTTATACTCGCTTTACTGGTAGGCGTTTCAAGGATTTATCTTGCGCAGCATTTCTTTAACGATATTTATTTTGGCGCAATTCTGGCAACGGTTATTACAACGGTCATTTTTTTCACAGCGTGGCATTTTCTTAAATACAAGAATCCCTCATGGGCGAGCAGATCCCTCCGCAATCTTTGATTTTATTTTGAGCGATCTGTTTTTTACAGTTCCCTTTTCCGGGCTTTATCTTTCATCGGAATAATACTATTGTTTTCAATTCTTTTCAAATTTGCTATTCTTTTTCAGTGCAGAACTTCATTTTTCGCCTTGGTTGGCACCTTTGTTTAACTTATTACTGAATCCCGTGGTTGTGCCAACGGCCAACCACCCACTGAAGTATGATTTCGGAATATTTTTTTTGAAACACGGTCAGTTTATATTTGTGCAGCTATGGAAAATATAATTCATCATCCTGTATTCTTTACAGCGACAATCAGGAATTGGAGAAACCTTCTTGCACCTGAAAAATAAAAAATACTTATCCTTAACAATATTAAGCAACTGGTAATAGAAAATAAATTGATTATCTATGCTTATTGTATTATGAATAATCATGTTCACCTGATCTGGCAGATCAAAGGAGATTACAAGCCCTCAGAAATTCAAAAACGATTTCTTGAAAATACATCTAAGCAGATTAAAAAAGATCTGGAATTGTATCATGTTGAAGTTTTAAAAATTTTTGCATCAACTCAAAGAGACAGATCTTATCATTTTTGGAAGCGCAGACCTTTATCAATAGAATTATTTACTCCGAAAGTATTTGATCAGAAACTGGATTATATACATTATAACCCAGTTAATGCCGGGATCTGTGAGTATCCTGAACAATATAGTTATTCAAGTGCGAGGTTTTATTATGATGGAACAGATGAATGGAATATGCTTACGCATCTTGATGAATGAAATGGAGAGCAGTGGGTGGTTGGCCCTTTGGCACAACCACCGATATAAATGCAGATGGAATATGGAGGTCTTATTTAAACAACTCAAACAGAATTTTGAATTGAATTATTTTTTCTCGGACAGCTCAGAAGGAATCAAAACTCAGATATGGATTGCACTCATAGCAAATTTGCTCTTTACAGTCATTCACAAGCAGGTGCGGGAAGCTGAGCAATTTATAACGATGGTAAATATGGCCTCCAATAATCTTGGATCCTATGTTTGCTTTGTCTCCTTAATA
>JAIERY010000446.1 GCA_019746425.1 Cytophagaceae bacterium | reverse complement strand
ATTTCTGAAATGATAATAGAAACCAATGTGGACGCAGTGTGTGTTGCTTCCATATTGCATTATGATACAATTATAAATAACCATATAAAATTTGAAGAGGCGGATGAGGGAAATTATGACTTCTTAAAGAAGGGTGAGGGAGCTAAGAGAATTAAAGGTGAAGATATAGTGTCAATTAAAAAAAGCTTAAAAAATAAAAATATTTTGATCCGGGCATAGATTTCACTACAATATGGAAAGTCAAGGAAAGAAAATAGCTATAGTAGATTATGGGATCGGTAACCTGTTTAGTGTATTAAAAGCATGTGAGTTTGTAGGTTTGAATGCGAAGGTAGAGTCCAATATTGATTCTATTATGACTGCAGATGCCATTATTCTACCTGGAGTAGGCGCATTCAGAAATGCAATGGAGAATATGCGTTCGTTGAATTTAGATAAGGCTATTATTGATTTCTCAAAAACCGGTAAACCGGTAATGGGTGTATGTCTTGGAATGCAATTGCTGATGAGTGAAAGTGAAGAATTTGGGTTGACGAAAGGCTTAAATATTATAGAAGGCATCTGCAAAAAATTTCCTAATGAAATTAACTCTGTTGAAATAAGAGTGCCTCAGATTGGATGGAATTCCATATATTCTGCAAATAATCAAAAAAAATTTGATAACTTATTGTTAGACAATATTTCCAATGGGGAATTAATGTACTTCGTACATTCTTATTACGTTATACCTGAAAATAAAGAAAATATTTTCACAATAACTGACTATCAAGGACTTAGGTACTGTTCCGGAATAAGAAAAGATAATATCTTTGCATTTCAGTTTCATCCGGAAAAAAGTGCTCATAAGGGATTACTGATTTATCAGAATTTTAAAACGATCGTAGATAACTGGAAAATATAATTTTATGGTGGAATTTAAAAATACAAAAGAAAGATACAATCTCCCTGATAAAGTAGTCTATTGTAAAAAATGTACTGTCTCTAATCAAAGACCAAGAATCACATTTGACGAGCATGGGGTTTGTTCGGCTTGTAATTTTGCTGATTACAAAAAAAAACATATTGATTGGAAAAAGAGAGAACAGGAATTGGTAAGTATGTTGGACAGATTCAGAAGGGATGATGGAAATTACGATGTTATAGTTCCATGCAGCGGAGGAAAAGATGCTGCTTATGTGGCTCATGAGTTGAAACATAAATACGGAATGAATCCTCTTACCGTGACCTGGGCCCCCCATCTTTATACCGATATTGGATTTCAAAATTTACATAACATGACCAGAAAAGGCGATCTGGCTAATGTTTTGGGAACTCCTCCAGGCCGCACCCATCGCAAACTCACAAAACTTGCTTTTGAAATATTGGGCGATCCTTTTCAGCCGTTTATATACGGACAGACAAATTTTCCTTTGCAGATGGCTGAGAGATACAAAATTCCCTTAATCATGTATGGAGAAAACGGCGAAGTAGAGTATGGGGGAGATATGAAAAATGCTTTTAAAGCTACCAGAGACTATAAAACAGATCATAAAAAACATTATTTCTCTAATCTAGGTCCTGAAGATCTGGTGCATCACGGAATTAAGGCAGAAGATCTTGTGCCTTATATGGCCCCTGCAAACGAAAAACTGGAAGAAATAGGATTGGAAATTCATTTTTATGGATATTATAAAAAATGGATTCCTCAGGAAAATTATTATTACTGTGTAGAAAATACAGGTTTTCAGGCAAATCCTATAAGAAGTGAAGGCACTTATTCAAAATACGCTTCTCTCGATGATAAAATTGATGGATTTCATTATTATTTGTCGTTTATAAAATTCGGCTTGGGAAGGGCAACATCGGATTCTGCTCATGAAATCAGGGACGGTCATTTAACAAGGGAAGAAGGGGTAGCTTTAGTTGAAAAATTTGATGGCGAATTTCCTGCTAAATACTTTCAAACCTTTTTGGAATACTGCGACATTACAGAGGAATACTTCTGGGAGGTAATCAATAGTTGGAGATCAGAGCATTTGTGGAAGAAAGTAGAAGGTGAATGGAAACTACGCCATAAAATTAGCGCAACAGGAATTGATGATTAATCGACAATTTTAATGATAGTGCGATGAGTGAAAATGTCAATTATATTAATGTTGGGAAATTAATATATGATTTTGCAGATCAAAAGTCATCTTCATTTTCCAGTCTTAAGTTGCATAAAAGAGAAGCCTGGACTATTGTTAAATCCCGGGTTTTTTTCGAATTATTATATCACACACTCTCAAAAAAAAACCCTCACTTAGAGAGAAATTATTCTAAAACTCCCTGGCAGGTCATAAGACATATTGCAGATTTTATATTTTTCATTTTCAAGTTTGCATACCTTGTACTAACAAAAAAAAGAAAGGATTTGATATGGTTTATGCCTATGTCTTGCGATAAGCTGCAAAAAACTAAAGATGAAAGACATATAAATATTTTAATTGATCATATCATAAAATCAAAACGTGACTTAAATTATCTCTACTTTGAAATTCCCGTTAACTCCGATTATAAGGATCCTTCCTATATAAAAAGAGATTTAGGAACTATGGGTCTTCAGATCCCTTATAAAATTTTATATTTAATATTTAAGTTTTTGGGATGGCATAAGAAAAAGTCAAAAATTTTAAGCGATGGCTTGAATGACCATTTTACGGAAAGAAAAGTTAATTACTCCATCGATCCCGCTATTATCAGAGATCATCTCATCGCTTTTTCTGCTGAATATCATATATATAATTTTTTACTTTTTTTTATAAAACCCAAAGCCGCCTTTGTGGTGGATCAAGGAGCGGCAGGAAAAGTCGGAGCTTTTTTGAATAATAAAGTTAATGTGATTGAAGTTCAGCATGGTATGATTGAAGAATTCAGTGCAGCTTATGTATATGCAGCTTCAAGGAGGCCCAGAAAAAATCAATTGGTAATAGCAAATAAAGTATGTGTATTTGGAGACTTTCATAAGAGGGCCTTATTAAAGTATGGATATTGGCAGGATTCGGAAGTGATTTGTCTTGGAAACTACAGAGTTGATTACTGGCGCAAGCATGCCCCTGTCAAAAACAATGCAAAGTTTAGTATTCTGTTTCCTACTCAATGGCATACATTCGAAGAAACCAAAGAGTTTTTCTCGAGCTTTTTATCTTCTTGTTTGGATAATGTAATCATACATGTTAAGCTACATCCCGCTGAAAAGGAAGGTCATATTTCCTTTTACCAGGAACTAGTAAAAAAACATTCAGATAAAATATTTTTGTGGGATAAGTCTAAGGATATTTATGAGTTAATTATAGCGTCCGAGTTGGTGGTTAGTTTTGACTCTACAACTTTGCTGGAAGCGCTTGCATTAGGAAAGTTGTGTGCAACCATTCCTACCGAGGCCGCTCCATTAGGTATCCATTCCTATATGAATACTACCGAACTGGTTGATATCATAAAAGTTCTTAAAGATGCTTCAGATTTGATACGGTATATTTATTTGATAAGGCAGGATCCAGAATATGCAAAGCATTGGCAAGAAGAATCACTCCGCTTAGGAGAATATCTTTACTCCCCCGATTATAGTAATAGATGTTATGTTGCCCTTAATGATTTAATCAAGGATGAATCTCCCTGCTGATAATGCTGAAAAAAATTACAAAACATACATTTCTGTATGCGGTCTCCCCTCAAATACCGAAACTGGCTAATTTTTTTTTACTTCCTGTTTTGACTATATACCTTACCCCGGAAGACTACGGTATATATGGAATTATTTTGGCATATACCGGCGGTCTTGCTGCATTAAAGGAGTTAGGACTTTCTATTTGCATTGTAAATGCTTTTACTAATTATCCTCAACGCTGGAAGTTTATCTGGGAGAGGTTGTTTGGATTTCTTGTGTGCTGGTCTGTAGTGTTTACACTTTTACAGACGATAATTCTGTTTTTAATAATTCCTGAAATTGACCATTCCTACAAAGCATTTATAATATACGGCTATTTGATTTCTGGATTAATTATTGACATACCGTCAATATTCGGATTCAGATATCATCAGCTAAAAGAAAATGCGGTATATATTGCTATCGCAACTACTATTGTAGGTGTCATAGCTGTAATCTGTAATTTTTATACTATTGCGGTATTAAACTTAGGATATCTGGGGTGGTTTATCGCTATATTTGTTTCTAATATATTCACCTTTTTATTCTATACTATTCCATTATATAGAAAGTATAGATTTAGACCGGTTTTCTCTTTTAATATAAAATTTTTGAAGAAGTATCTTAAAGTTGGTTTGCCGACTATACCTCATAATTATTCAAGTTACTTATACAATGCGTCAGATCGGATCATACTTGAAAGACTAAAAGTAAACGTTGTTGAAATAGGCAGGTATAACTTTGCCTACACTTTCGGTAGTTATGTGGAAATATTGAACTCAGCTCTTGGAATGGCATTGGGTCCATTGCATCTACGCTTGTTTGCACAAAAAAACTACAATGCTCATAATATTATCAAAAAGCTTACTTTTTTTATTCAGCTAGCTTTTTTAACAGCAACATTTCTTTTATGCTTATGGATAAAAGAAATATTTGCTTTAATGGTTAATAATGATCAATTGCAGTCATGTTATCCTTATGCGGTTTTTATCATTATGAGCTATTCCTATGGGCCAATGTATTTTGCAAGCATCAATCTTTTATTTTATCATGAGAAGACAACTCAGCTTTGGAAAATATCTTTTATTGGGGGAGTGATTAACGTGTTATTAAATATTGTATTTGTGCCATGGCTGGGAATTTATGCATCTATAGGCGCTACATTTATTGCGCTTATGTACATTGGATATGCCGGCTTCTATATGAATGTGCATCGTGTTTTATCAAGTGTCAATTATCACCCAACGAAATGGATTATAGTAACAATATTAGTCTCTATACTGGTATATAGTTTAATTGATATTTATTGGATGGTGAAAGCATTAATTTCTTTAGGGATCCTTGGAGGATATATAATCTATTTTTTAAAAAACTATAAAAATTTTGTGAATGAGCTTGATGCAGAAAGTTCAAATGTAATATATTAAAAAACTAAGCATGATAGTAATTGTAGATTATGGAATGGGAAATTTAGAATCTATTTTTAATATGTTAAAAAAAATAGGTATTGAATCTAAGATATCTTCAGATGTAAGTGTAATAAATGATGCCAGTAAATTAGTTCTTCCCGGTGTTGGTGCATTTGATCATGCAGTGATGAAGATTGAAGAATTAAATTTGCGAAACGTGTTGAATCAAAAAGCTCTGATAGATAAAGTTCCTGTATTGGGCATTTGTCTTGGTATGCAATTGCTCACCGATAGTAGTCAGGAAGGTAAGCTTAAAGGATTGGGGTGGATTCCTGGAAGAACGCTGAGCTTTAGGACTGCTTTGCCTGATATTAATCTAAAGATCCCTCACATGGGGTGGAATTACGTAAAAAAGTCTTTTGATTGTCCGCTTACCGGAAACTTATACGAGGAAAGTAAATTTTATTTTGTTCACTCTTATTATGTCAAATGTGATAATAATGAAAATGCTATGCTGAAGACTTTTTATGGAATGGAGTTTGACTCAGGAATTTCAAAGGGTAATATTTATGGCGTTCAATTTCATCCTGAAAAAAGTCATAAGTATGGAATGAGAATTTTGGAAAATTTCAGTTCAATGTAAATTAAACATCTACTTTAAAAATTTTCACCCATTTCGCGAAGGTAATTGCTCTGAAAAAAGCGAAATCAAAAGGCTTTTTCCCAATTAAAAAATTTTTATAATCTCTGATAATATTTTCATTTATCAGGCCTTTTGTAATTACAATGGCTTCTTGTAATTCCTTAAGAACATATTCGCTATTGCTTTTAAACCACTCCTCGTCTGGTGTGTCGAGTCCTTTTTTATTATGCCTGTTGTAGATTTTTTCTGGTAATATTTTAGAGAGGGCTTCTCTTAAAATATACTTGGTTTTACCATCTCTGATTTTAAAATCATCCGGAAGAGATAGCGTGAATTCTACCAGCTCGTAATCCATGAATGGGAAACGGGATTCTACAGAATAGGCCATGGAATTTCTATCTGCAGAATGAAGCAGATAAGGAATATGTTTTTTTATTTCGAATTTTGAAAAGTTGAAAATGCCCCTATAATATCTGTTGTATTCGAAAATATTTTCCAAAAGATTTGGTTTAATTTTAGTTTTACTGATCCATAATGGTATGTTGGGTTTTCCATAAATATTTTTTAGAAAAGCTATTGCCTGTATAGGGAACAGCCTTTTTATAACTTCTGTAATTGAAGATACCGGATGGATATTATGATGCTTTTTTCTTTTCCATAATTCGGAAAATATTTTTCCTAATTTTAATCTATAGAACAGGTTAATATAAAAAATGGAAAAGTGGATTTGGTATCCTGCTAAAATCTCATCAGCACCCTGGCCATCAAGTACAACTTTAAGATTACATTGTGCAACACGTTTATAAATATCTTTTTCTGCAAGATGTGACATCCCTGTCAGAGGCTGCTCCTGATAATAAATAGTTTCTTCTATTTCTTTTTCAGAAAAGAGCTCATCCAGTTCCGGGAAAATTTCATAATTCTGAAAACCGGTCTTTTCCAATACGGCTGATATATATTCGTGCTCATCATATTTTTTATCTTTAAAACGGCATGAAACAGTATGTATGTCAATGCTGGGATCAATGTGCTTTATATAGGAATTAATGGATGAGCTGTCCAGTCCACCACTGAGCAGAACTCCCATCTGTACATCAGCTCTTAGACGATATGTAATACTTTTTTCAAGTAGTTTCTGATATTTAACTTTTGCATCTTCGAAATCTGAATAGTTTAGCTTGATTTTTTCTATATCATACCATTTATATATATCTATATTATTATTGTCAAGATTATATTTTAAATTTCGTCCTCCTCTTAATTCGAAAACATTTTCAAATAATGTTGTTTCATCATAGTTAAGTATCCCGTTTTTTAGAAAGTTAATGGCATTCTTATAATTTAGCCTGGAGTGAAATTCAGGTAATGCTAATATTTGTTTTACTTCAGAAAAAAAATAAAAGTGATTGTCTGACTGGAAATGATAGAATGGCTTTACTCCAAACCTGTCTCTTGAGCAAAAAATTAAATTTTGTTTTTTAGAAAATATGGCGAATGACCACATTCCATTAAATTTTTCTACGCATTTTTCTCCCCAGCATTGATACGAAGCCAGTATTACTTCAGTGTCTGTTTGAGTGTTGAATATATACCCCAGGCGGGATAATTCTTCTTTTAGTTCCCGATAATTATATATTTCTCCATTATATACAATAGCGAAGTTTTCACTATCGTATGTCATAGGTTGATGGCCTTGACGGGTGATATCAATAATAGCCAGCCTTCTATGGCCTAGAGCAATGTTTTTATATTGGTACACACCCTCATCATCCGGGCCTCTATGTCTGATGCAGTCATTCATTTTTTGAATGAGAGATGTTTCTACATCATTGCCGTTTTTGGCGACTATTCCACTTATACCGCACATTTAACGAAAATATTTTTGTTTTAACTTTAATAGTTTGTCAAATATTTTTTTTTCGTTTGGGTAGTCAAGATGGTTCTTGGGAGGCAACTTAATGATTTCTTCTAACTCCTTCATAGTAAGGCCAAATTTTTTGGGAACATATTCCAGGTCGGATTTTAATGTAGCGGGATCATATATATCCTTCTTCATTTCTTCGAGAGCCTGTTCTCTTGTAATTTGATTTGAACAAATTAAGGTTGAAAGATGGGCTATTCGTTTATCGATATTAAATTTCCGGGGGAGTATATACCCCTGGTAGAAGCGCGTAATAATAGATTCATAATGTTTGCCTCCGTAATCTTTCCAGTCAAGTTCCCTGATAATAGTTTCTTTCGCCTCTTTTTTATTATAATTAAGGTAGTTTAACGGGCTAACATAATTAATGATATTAATATACTGAAAATATATGTATTTATGAAGCCCGAAAAAAGGGAATGTTTTTAGCTTTTTCAAGGTGCCAAATTTCTTGTGTATGGCTTTGATATTAGTTGCATCAATTGTTTTAAATGAATATCTGAAAGATTCTGGTAATATGCCTTCGGTGGAATGATTGGTGCCTGCCAATATATATTTAATCCCATATTTGTTGGCCATTTTATAGAGGGTTCCCATAATTGCATGATCACTAGGTGCTTCCAGGTCAAGCACGGAAGCTTTCAGATATGCAAGCTGTATATCTTTAAACTCTTCCCAGTCAATGACGTGTGTATAAAGATCAAAATTTAATTTTTGAATAATATTTTCAATGTTTTTTACTGCTAACTCCGAATCCCATCCGTTATCCAGGTGTACTGCAATAGGCTTCAAGCCCCACTCTTTTACTTTATAGGCAACATAGGTGCTGTCTACTCCTCCGCTTATTCCAATTACGCAATTATATGGTTTACCTTTCCCGGCAGATTTAATGTCTTCGATAAGCTTCGCTAAGTGCTTATCCCTTTCAGTGATATCGGTATATTTGCTTTTTTCTTTTTCATAGATTTTGCAATGGTTACAAATACCATTAGAATCAAACGTGATATCTACATCTGTAGTATCCATAATGCATCTTTTGCAAACCTGGTATGGTCTATTCATTTTTGTATTGATATACTTCTTTTTTTAAAATTTCCTGGCTGGGGTAGTTTATAAGAACTGCTCTATGTTTCCCTTTAAAAACAAACATGCTTCCGGCTGCCACTGCAGAGATGTTGGCTTGTATAATTGCATCTTTAAAATCCGCAATAGAACCTGCGCCACCACAAGCAATTACAGGAATGCTTACTGATTGAGCTATTGTCTTTATCAATTCAAGATGATAGCCGCTCATTGTGCCGTCTCTATTCACAGCGTTTATTAAAAGTTCTCCTGCTCCCATTTCTTCCATTTTCTTCGCAAAGTCAACCGGATGAATGTTAAATGTTTTGCCTGCTGCTACCAGCATATATTTACCCATCCAGTTTTTTTTATAATCAATTGAAACAACGATCGTAGAACTTCCAAATAAAGTTGAGGCTTCTTTAATAAAGAGAGGGTTACTAAGGGCGGTTGTATTTATAGAAACTTTTTCTACTCCAGCCTTTAAGATATTTCTAATATCGTCAATCGTTTTAATGCCTCCTCCGTAGCATAAAGGCATAAAACATTCAGAAGCGATACTCTTTATAAAGGCAAGGTCGGGTGATTTTTGTTCCCTGGAAGCATCTATATTCAATAATATCAATTCATCTACTTCTTTCTCATTAAAAATCTTTACAGCATTAATAGGATCACCTACATACGTAGGGTTTTTAAATTGGATAGTTTTTACGAGTCCTTTATTCTTTGCCAGTAAAACAGGGATAACTCTTATTTGGTGCATGCTAATTCAATGGGCCTAAGGCAAATGAGACACCTGTCAATCAGGTGTTTAGATAAGCTTAAAACGGGTAAAAGCTTGATATTTATTGCTAAAATAAAATAAAATTCCCATTTTCCAAGTATTAATTAACTTAGTTCTACTTTAACACATTTAATGTTTTGATAATCAATAATAGTATAATATTTTTGTGTTATCAAAACAAGAC
>JAIERY010000027.1 GCA_019746425.1 Cytophagaceae bacterium | reverse complement strand
TTGATTATCAAAACATTAAATGTGTTAAAGTAGAACTAATTTTATTAATATATTGTAAGTTTTTGAAAATAAAACAACTATAAGCATCTCTAAAAACCTTTTTTTTATTCCCTCAACCCTTTCCCTTCCCCTAAAAGAGAAGGATAAAATGAGTTTTTAGAGATGCCTATATATGTTTTCTACAAGTATTCAGGGATAAGTGGAGTCTGAATTTTAATTAAATTTAATGATACACCGTGAAATAATTATTAGAGTATTTAAGGCAGTTGATGATTTAGAATCATGCCAGAAGTTTGTAGAAGGACATATGAAAGTGCTTAAGATTTTTGGCATTACAATGATAACTTCTGCTAATATTGAATGGTTTGTGGACCCTAATACTTATGTAATTTTAGTTGAATCTAAAGATCGCACAAAGGTTTTGGGCGGTGCGAGAATTCAAATAGCCGGAGGAAAAAAACCTCTACCAATTGAGACGGCTGTTGCGGATATGGATCCTTCAATTCATGAGATGGTCAAGACACATGCGGAAAAAGGAACAGGTGAATTATGTGGTTTATGGAATTCCAGAGAGGTAGCCGGCCTTGGAGTGGGAAGTATATTTTTAACAAGAGTAGGGGTTGCGATATCCACTTTTTTTCAATTGCATTCTTTGTTTGCTCTTTGTGCTCCCATAACCGTAGACATAGGAAGAAAAGCTGGTTTTGTGATAGAAACTTCTTTAGGAATAAACGGTACATTTTATTATCCGAAAGAAGACTTATTAGCAACAGCTGTAGTTTTACGAAATACTACTACCTTGGAAAGTGCGGAGGAATTTGAGAAAGAACGTATTTTTGATTTACGAAAAAACCCTTTGCAGACGACCAGAGAGAAAGGGCCAAGAGGAGAAGTAGATATCGAATATAATTTAATTATTAAGTAAAGATGCTTTATTTATTTTAGCTTTCTTCTTTGAAATAAAACCAACTATGGATGAGTTACTCAAGTATTTTACCGAAAAAACACAGAATTTTAAAAACAATTATCAGCCTCTATTTTTTAGAATAAGCAATCCCCAGGATAAAAGCTCCTTATATAAAATACTGGAAGAAAATCCTTCTGTTGCCGTGTATGATGAGATACTCGGGCAGGTAGAAGAACTGATAAAATGTAAAAATCCCAAGCTTGTTTTTAAAAAGGATGAACTCACAGCGGCAGCTAAAGATTTTTTCGGCACCTCTCCCTGGGAAGAGTATGGAGTATGGATATACTATCCTTGGGCGTCGCGCATTATTCACATTCTTGATGAAGCTGAATTTATTGAGGTAAGAACTAATCGTAATCAGTACAAGATTACAAAAGAGGAGAGGGATAATCTGGCAAACCAAAAAATCGGGGTGATAGGGCTTTCGGTTGGTCAATCAGTAGCAATGACTATGGCGATGGAGCGATGTTTCGGAGAAATACGCTTGGCTGACTACGATCTGCTGGAATTATCAAATCTCAACCGGATACGTACAGGTGTACATAATTTAGGAGTCTCAAAAGTAACTTCAGTTGCCAGAGAAATAGTCGAGCTTGATCCTTTTCTAAAAGTTAAATGTTTCTTTGAAGGTATAACCGAGAATAATATAGAGCAATTTATTTTAGAAGGTGGTAAGTTGGATTTGCTGGTGGATGAATGTGATGGATTGGATATTAAAGTATTGTGCCGGCACAAGGCAAAACAGTTTAAGATTCCATTAGTAATGGAAGCCAGCGACAGAGGGAGTATTGATATAGAAAGATACGATCTCGAACCTGAAAGACCCATCTTTCATGGTTTCATAGAGCACCTGGATACTTCCAATATGAAGGGACTAACCAACGAAGAAAAAGTACCTTATTTACTAGCCATACATCCTCCCGATACTCTATCTAAAAGAATGAAAGCTTCCATGATGGAAGTCCAGGAAACAGTTACCACCTGGCCTCAGCTTGGTTCCGGAGTGGTACTGGGCGGTGCTTTGGTAACTGATGTAAGCAGAAGGATTTTGCTTGGACAGTTCCGCAGTTCGGGACGTTACTTCGTGGATATCGAAGAAATTATCGCCGATCAGGAAGATCATAAAGAAAAGCAACGTATCGAAATCTCTGACCTGCCTTCGATTAAAGAAGAGGAGATGAAATTACTTTTAGATTCAGTACCCGTTGCAAAATCAGGCGGAGGAGTATTATTAGATAAGGAAATTGTTAAGACTATTGTGGAAGCAGCTATAACAGCTCCTACGGGAGGAAACAGTCAGCCGTGGAAATGGGCCTATAGCAATAGCTCCGGTATGCTTGCCTTATATCTTGACAAAAGCCGGTCAACGTCCTTTTTGGATTATAAATATATCTCTTCCTATATTGGATTTGGTGCAGCTGTTGAAAATCTTGTTTTAAAAGCAAAAAGTTTAGGGTATGAAACACAGGTAGATATTTTCCCCTTGGGTAGAGAGCAAAAACTTGTAGTGTCATTTAGATTTGATAAAAAAGACCTGCCTCGGGATATAACAGATGAATTGGTTTCCTGTATTTCACAACGCTGTACTAACAGAATAATAATTAAGGAAAGACAACTTATTGACAGGAAGATTCTTGATCAATTTGTAGAACTTACCAGAAAGGAAGCGGATGCTGATTTACGGTTTATTGATACGACAAATGAATTAGCGGGTATTGCAGAAATTGTAGGGCGTGCTGAAAGAATAAGGCTTCTTCACCCTAAAAGCCATCATGATTTTTTTGAACTTGAATTGAGATGGAATCACGAGCAAAGTAAAAAGACAAAAGATGGGGTGGACCTTATGACCATGAGTTTGTCATTGAGCGACAGGATGGGTTTACAGGTTGTCAAAGATGCTGAAGTAATGTCTCTTCTCAGAAAATGGGGATTGGGGGGAGCTTTACAAAAAATCAGAAGGAAAACCGTTCAGACTGCTTCTGCCATTGGGTTAATAACAATGCCAGTAAGTAATAACGCAGACTATATTCGCGGTGGAAGATTGTTTGAGCGAATATGGCTGACTGCTGTAAAGCATAATATTGCTTTTCAGCCCTTTTTTGTTCCGATAACTTTATTCAACAGATTAGAAGATAAGGATACTCAACTTTCTAATGATTTGCTTGAAGAAGTTGCTAGAATGAGAATAGATTTTTTTCGTTATTTTCCGAAAAAAAATAACGAATGTGAAATTATGATGTTCCGACTTTTTTTAGCTGAAAACCCTCAGATAAAGTCTTTGCGAAGACCATTAGAAGAAGTATTTTTTAATATTGAGTAATTCACCAATAAAATAATGAATAAAAGAGAATATATTATATCCTTAATTTTCCTGCTCTTTACATATGGCGATACTATTGCCAATGATACAACAGTTTTTTCAGACGGCGCGGAAATGCAAAGGATTTTATACGTCTCAATTTTTGAAGATAAAACAGGAAAACTTGCCTTTGAGCATGTGAAAGACTCCGGCCAGTTTCTGAAAAGCGAAAAGAGCATTCCTAATCTTGAAGTGTCTTCCTCCACTTTCTGGATAAAATTTAAGATTCAAAACCTTAGCAGTTATGATAATCTTTCTTTATTTCTGGAGGCTCCGACCATTGATGAAGTTGAACTGTATTCCTCGACTAAACAAGGAAAGACGGAGATATTTATGCTTGGGGAGAATAAGCTTTTTTCCCAAAGGGAATACAATGATCCAAACTATATTTTTGACATTAGTATCCCTAAAGGCGAAACAAGAGAATATATTTTAAAGGTAAACAGTATTGAGCAGATGATGATTCCTTTATCAGTAGGTACAAGGGATCAGGTACAAAGCATTATAGCTGAAAACAATGTGATCTTTGGATTGTACTGCGGATTTATATTGGTAATGTTCTTCTACAATTTGTTTGTGTACTTTACAACCCGAGACAATAGTTATCTATATTATATCACCTACCTGATTTTTATTGGTCTAACACAAATTGCTTTAAAGGGATATACCTTTAAATATTTGTGGCCGGATTCTCCCTGGTTAACTAATTATAGTATTGTTATTCTGTCCTCTATAGCTTCAATTGCTGCCATGTTATTCATCCGGTCATTTTTGCTGACAGCCCAACATACGCCTCGTTTAGATAAAGGTCTGGATGTTATTAATGTAATATTTTTCCTAGCTATTGTTTTATCTGTATTGAACTTTGGAGAATTAAGTTTTAAGATAATGCAGCTCAATACCTTAATTTGTTCTTTTTACGGCTTATTTATTGGCTATAAGATCGCGAGAAAGGGCTATAGGCCGGCTAAGTTCTTTTTGTTGGCCTGGTCAATATTATTAATCGGGGCCATTATTTTCGTATTCAAGGATTTCGGCCTAATCGTTTTTAACCGTTTTACGAATTATACCTTGCAGATTGCCTCAGCGCTGGAAACGATATTCCTTTCTTTCGCCCTGGCAGACAGAATTAATATTCTTAAAAAAGAAAAAGAAGTTTCTCAGGCACAGGCGCTGGGAGCATTGGAAGAAAATAAAAGAATTATTGTACAGCAAAACATTGTGCTTGAACAAAAAGTGAAAGATCGAACACATGAGCTTATCCGGTCAAATGAGGAGCTTGCGAAAGTAATTAAAGATTTAAAAGATGCACAATCGCAACTTGTGCAGTCGGAAAAAATGGCCTCGCTCGGTCAGCTTACAGCAGGGGTGGCACATGAAATCAATAACCCTATCAATTTTGTGAGCTCAAGTATTAAACCTTTAAAAAGGGATTTTAACGATATATTAAGTATACTCTCCAAGTACGAAGAAGTATCACAGGAAAACTTCACTCAGAAATCCATAGAGGTTAATGATTTAAAAAAAGAGCTGGATATCGAATACCTGAAAGAGGAAATTAACTCTTTGTTAAAGGGAATTGACGAAGGAGCTTCCCGCACTGCTGAAATTGTAAAAGGTCTGCGTACATTTTCCCGGGTAGATGAGATTGATTTAAAAAGAGTTGATATTAATGAGGGAATCGAGTCTACATTGATTCTTTTAAGTAGCATGATGGGCGATAAAATTATGGTCAAAAAGGAGTTGGGGGATATTTCTAAGGTAGAATGTTTTCCAGGAAAAATAAATCAGGTATTCATGAATATAATCAATAATGCTATTCATGCTATTACCAAACGAAAATATGAGAGAAACGAAGGTATAATTATTATAAAAACAAGTGAAAAGGATGATAAAGTTGTAATAAGTATTAAGGACAATGGCACCGGAATACCTGAAGAACTTAAAACTAAAATTTTCGATCCTTTTTTTACTACCAAAGATGTAGGGGAAGGAACAGGATTGGGCTTATCTATTGTTTACAACATTGTTGAAAGCCATAACGGCAGCATAGATGTTAAATCTGAGTTAGGAAAGGGAACAGAGTTTGTTATTGCCTTGCCAAAAATTCAAACACATATATAATATGGGGATGGATAAGGAAAAAATAAAAATATTATATGTAGATGATGTTCAGAATAACCTGAATGTATTCAGGGCTACTTTCAGAAATGATTATAAAATATTTCTTGCCGCTTCTGCTCAGGAGGGAATGGAAATACTAAAAGATCAGGAAGTGTCTGTAATAATTGCTGATCAGCGGATGCCGGGTATGACAGGAGTGGAGTTTTTTGAAATGATCCTAAAAAAATATCCCAATCCGGTCAGAATACTTTTAACAGGATATACCGACCTGGGGTCGGTAATAGATGCGATCAATAAAGGACAGGTTTACCGTTATATTCCCAAACCATGGTATGAACCTGATTTACGTTTGGCTATTGAAAACGCTTTTGAAATTTACGATGTAAGACAAAAGTTAGAAAAAACCAATCTCGAGTTAATCAAACGGAATGATGAATTAAATAGATTCGTCTATAGCGCTTCTCATGAAATGAAAGCTCCGCTAAGAACCATTTCGGGAATTCTGAATATGGCTGCTCAAAATAAAGAGATCGATCCTTCTCAGTATTTTTCAATGATTCAGAAATGTACCAATAACCTGGATTCTTTTATCAAGAATGTTGTTGACTACTATAGAAATCAAAGATATAATGAATACGTAAAAGAAATTTCATTTGAGAAGATTATCAAAGAACTTATCGAAAACTATATGTTTTATGAAAATGTTACAGATATAAATTTTAAGATTTTTATAAATGAAAAAATTCCATTTGTAAATGATGAGTTTCGTGCCAGGGTAATTATTAACAATATACTTTCCAATTCTATAAAATATCAAAAAAAGGAATATGCCGATAAACAAGTAGAAGTAAAAATTGATACCAATGATTTTTTTGTTACAATGATTTTCAGAGATAATGGTATAGGAATTTCCCAGCAATACCTGGACAGCATATTTAAAATGTTTTTCCGGGCAACAGAGCACGGTACCGGTTCAGGTATAGGTTTGTACATTGTAAAAGAAGCAGTTGATAAATTACAGGGAGAAATTAAAGTGGAATCTGTAGAAGGCGAAGGCACGCTTTTCACAATTAAAATTCCTAATAAATTTAATATTCCTCATTAAAGCTCAAAAAATATATTAAATTTGTGTTCCAAATTCAGCTATGGAAAAATTAGATATTAATATCCTTTACTTTGATGATGAAGTAGAGAACCTTACAGCTTTTAAAGCAAACTTTCGCAAATATTATAAAATTCATACTGCAACCACTCCCCAGGATGCAATTGCAATTTTAAGCCAGCATCAAATCAATGTACTTCTGATTGATCAGCGCATGCCCCAGCTTTCAGGCATAGAGTTTCTGGAAGTTATCAATGAAGAATTTCCTTACCTGATAAAGATCATGGTCAGCGGGTATATTGAATATAATGTAGACGCCTTCAATCAGGCCATGGAAAAAGGGGATATATTTAAGTATATAGGAAAGCCCTGGTCTGATGTTGAAATGAAGACGGCCATTGAGGATGCCTACAATATTCATTTATACCTCAAGGAAAAAAATAAAGCCTTTGAAAAAATAAAGTATAATATATCCAATAACCTGAAAGGGCCTATTGCGAACCTTGAAGGCCTGATTACCCTGGCCAACATAGAGATCAACGACGAATATGCCATGAAAGATTATTTATATTACATGAACCAAACCCTGGACACGTTAAAAACCAGGCTGGGGATTCTCCTGGCTTCCAAAATAAATGCCGGGAAAGAGACAGACTCAATATAAATCCTCTTTTTTCTCAGCGATCCTGGCTTAATTTTTGAGTATTTTTTTACATTCCATTTACTCTTATTCAAATTTTATATAAGTTTGAAAACAACTTTTATATGTACTTTTTATGAGAAAGCTATTTATTTTTCTTTTCGTAACACTTTCTTTTATAAGCTTTTCCGGCGCTCAGATCATTGATGGCTTTGAAGAAAATTTTGACAACAATAATAATGCTTGGGCAGAATCTGACGGAGACAACAGCTCATGTAAAGTAGAAAAAGGGCAATATATTATTGCTCATAAAAGAGAAGAGAAGAGCTGGCTTTTTTACAAAGATATCTATTTTGACCCCAATAAAGATTTTTATATAGAGGCAAAGCTGACCCAGCTTTCGGGAGTAGATAATAACGGATATGGTATAGTATTCGGAATGGCGGATAGCAAAAACAGTTATAACTATGTAGTTTCTTCCAACGGAATGTACACTTTGTACGGATTTAAAAACAACGAATCTTTCGATCTGAAAGACTGGACTTCCGATGATGTGATCAATCCAATGGGAACAGCCAATGTTCTCACTGTTAAAAAATCCGGAAAAACTCTTTCGTTTTACATTAATGGCAAACAGATGTTCAGCCAGACTTATCCAAAATTTTTTGGTCTTGCGGTAGGTTTTGTATTGAACTGGAAAATGAAAGTTGCTGTCGATTATATAAAAGTAAAACAGAGCTATTCGCTCAACGTGGTAAAAAACACTACATCTAAATTCAAAAAAGAAAATCTCGGTCCCAATGTCAACTCAACTTACGAAGAGGTTGGGCCTGTGATTTCACAGGATGGAAAGACATTATACATTGACAGAAAAGACCATCCTGAAAATACTGCAGACGATAAGAATGATGACATTTGGGTTACTCGTAACAAAGGAGGAACATGGGAAAAAGTTCAGAATGTAGGTAAGCCATTGAATAACGACGGCCATAACTTCGTGTTCTCGCTTTCACCGGATGAAAACACCATGCTTGTTGCAAATACTTATACAGAGACAGGGGAAGCAGATGGTTCGGGAGTATCTATCACTCACCGTACAGCAACAGGCTGGGAAATTCCTCACAAACAGATTATAGAAGACTATTACAATGATGCAGATGAAGTAAGCTTTAATCTCTCTGCAGACAGAAAAGCATTGATCATGTCTGTTCAGAGAAGTGATACTTACGGAGAGCATGATCTGTATGTAAGCTTCCTTAAGAAGAATGGAACCTGGTCTGCTCCAAAAAACCTCGGGCCTGTAGTAAATAGTCTGGGAGATGAAGTAACGCCTTACCTGGCATCTGATAACATAACATTATATTATTCGACCAGCGGTAAACCTGGCTTTGGGAACAATGATATCTTTATAACCAAAAGACTTGACAATAGCTGGACAAAATGGAGCGAGCCTTTAAATCTTGGGCCTGATATTAACTCTACCGACTGGGATGCATACTATTCGGTTCCTGCTTCCGGTGAATATGCATACTTTGTCTCCAGTCACCAGAGCATAGGCAACGATGATATCTTTAGAATTAAACTTATTGAAGAAATAAAACCAGAGCCGGTAGTTATCATCTATGGTAAAGTATTAAACAAAGACAACAACCAGCCTCTTGAGGCCACCATTACTTACCATGATTTAAATACAAATCAGGAAGTGGGTATCGCAAGAACAAACCCTAAAGACGGCAGCTATAAAATAGTATTGCCTTATGGAAAAGTTTATGGATTCCGTGCTGACAAAGAAGGTTATTACTCTGAGAGTTCCAGTGTGGATCTTATGCAGATAAAAGAGTTTACAGAAATTGAAAGAAATCTTTTGCTGGCTCCAATACAGATTGGAAAACAGATCGCGCTGAACAACGTGTTCTTTGTTCAGGGACAGCCTACATTGCTGCCTACAAGTTATCCTGAATTGGATAAACTGACAGATATCTTAATTGCTAATCCTAATATTAAAATTGAAATTGCAGGGCATACCGACAACGTAGGGGATCCTGCAAAAAACCAGAAACTGTCTGAAGACAGAGTGGAGGTTATAAAAACATATCTTGTTAAAAAAGGTATCTCTGTAAAGAGACTCACCGGTAAAGGATATGGCGGAACCAAGCCTATAGCAAGCAACGCTACTGAAGAAACCAGAAAATTAAACAGAAGAGTAGAGTTTACTATTGTAAGTAAATAATTCTGGTAGAAAGTAAAAAGTATAAAGAAAAACTTTATTCTTTATACTTTTTACTTTCTACTAAAAAATTAGATGTTAGTTCTACTTTAACACATTTAATGTTTTGATAATCAATAATAGTATAATATTTTTGTGTTATCAAAACAAGAC
>JAIERY010000134.1 GCA_019746425.1 Cytophagaceae bacterium | reverse complement strand
TCTTTCTCATTTTTCACTAGTTTAAAGTTATACAATTAATCCTTAACTAGTGGTTCAATTTTAGGGGAGTATTATAACTTGATTTGGAGTTCCTTCAGTATATGTTTTTTGCGTTTCGTTGTCTGTTGGGATAAAAGGATTGTGTCGAATTTTTTGTGTTGTTAAAAAGTCGAACCATAATGCTTCAAGTTCATCTACAACTTCAGATCTAATTGAAATTCCGGACTGTTGTGGTGTCCAATGTTGTTCAGATAATTTACCTTGTTTCAAAAGATCAATGGAAAGTATTGGTTCATTCTGTGGGTTAAGTAAAACTTCAAAGTCCACAATGACTCTTGGAACCATTTTGTCCTCGCCACTCCAATGTTTTGCAAGAAATGGTTCTGTCGCTACGAAACCTGCTGCAATAATTCCTGTCGGCTTTTTACCAAGTTTAACTAAAAATGCTCTGTCACCAACTTTTATAGATTTATGACTAGCACAACTCCACATTTCTTTAACACGACCTGTCTGCTCGAGTTCTTCAATACTCTGTTCGAGATGTGTCCAATTCCATTTTTCAGGATTCCATGCAAATAAAAATGTATTCATTCGTCTATTTCGGTTGTCGTCTTACACTTGCCACTAACGTTTGTATAAACGCACCTTTGGTGTGTTTATTTCTACTATATTTATTAAAAGGTGCGTTTATCTATCAATATATAGTCTGATAACCACATCCTTTTAATATGTGAATATACAAGAAATAAATTATTTATTTTGCCCATATATTGGAGATTTGTGATTCTATTATTCAGGAAAGATAATAAGATGTCATTCAGAAGGAACCTCGTTATACATTGGCAGGAAGATTGTGATAACAATACTGCCATCGGGTATTTACAATGCAAATTGAAACTTTCTGCAAACTAAACAACGAGTTCCCTACTGGATGACAAGGTAGCTAGCTGCAGAGCTAAACGATAGTACATTTAAAATCCACAAAGCAAAAGATATACATCTTTCGTATATTTAGGTTTGATTTTAAGTATGCCAAAACTCCAAAGCATCAACCCATACAACAACCAGCTCATCGCTGAATACGAAGAATTTGATGAGAAGAAACTGAATCAGATTCTGAATGAGTCTGCCAATACGTTTTTGTCATGGAAGAAAACTTCTTTTGCTGAGCGTGCTAAGGTCATGAAGAAATGCGCGGAGGATCTTTTGGAAAGTAAAGCAAGCCTTGCGGAGCTCATTGTAAAAGAAATGGGCAAGCCCATCACACAGGCAATCGCTGAAATTGAAAAGTGCGCCATATGCTGCGAGTATTATGCTGATAATGCAAAAAGCTTTCTTAAAGATGAAATTATTACAAGCGATGCTTCTAAAAGTTTTGTCACGTACGAACCATTGGGAACGGTGCTCGCCATCATGCCATGGAATTTTCCTTTCTGGCAGACCTTTCGCTTTGCGGCTCCTGCGCTCATGGCGGGAAACACCGCAGTACTCAAGCACGCTTTCAATGTTTCGGGATGCAGTCTTGCCATAGAAAAAGTTTTTCTGGATGCAGGATTCCCTGAGTATGCTTTTAAATCTTTGATCATTGGTTCTGCTAAAGTGAAATATGTGATTGAACATCCATCCATCAAAGCAGTGACACTTACCGGCAGTGAATTCGCAGGATCTGAAGTTGCGATGACAGCCGGAAAAAATATCAAGAAAACAGTATTGGAATTGGGAGGAAGTGATCCGTTCATCATCTGCAAAGATGCGGATCTGGAAGAAGCCTCGGAGATGGCAGTAAGATCGAGGATGATCAACACAGGCCAAAGCTGCATCGCTGCAAAAAGATTTATCATCGTGCAGGAAGTGTATGAAAAATTCCTGGATCTGATGAAGACAAAAATGACTCTGCTAAAAATCGGTGATCCTATGGATGCAAAGACAGATCTCGGTCCGCTGGCAAGAGAAGACCTGGTGTCTGGATTGTTAAAGCAGGTAGAGCAGACAGTGAGTAAGGGGGGAAAGATTTTTTTTGGAGGCGGCAGACCGGAGAGGGAAGGAGCATTTATGAATCCCACTATGCTTATAGATCTTAAGCCAGGAATGGCTGCCTATGAAGAAGAATTATTTGGTCCTGTAGCTTCCGTCTTTGAAGCAAAAGATGAACAGGATGCTATCAGAATTGCCAACGACAGCAAGTATGGATTAGGCGCTGCCATCTGGACGAAAGATATAGAAAGAGGAATTGCTTTGGGAAAACAAATAGAATCAGGCGCGGTATTTATCAATGGTATCGTAAAGTCAGATCCGCGACTGCCTTTCGGCGGAATAAAAACTTCCGGTTACGGCAGAGAGCTTTCTTATGTAGGGATAAGGGAATTTGTGAATGTGAAGAGTGTGTGGGTGAAATAATTTTGAATGTTGAATGCTTAATTTTGAATAGATGTGATGTTTTTAATTAAACATTCATAATTCAGCATTCAAAATTAATCAGGCATAGCCCACCATTTTATAAACCACAAACCCCAAACACTCGTGAATCAGCAGCGCCCATTTGCTGAAAGCGCTTTCGGAGGGGATGAATAATTTGTCGGGAGCGAATTTTCTGTCACGGGTGTATATGTCAACAGGAAATATATCTACATTCATTCCGGCTTTTATAAAACAGGCTTCTGATCTTCTCATATGAAAAGCAGAAGTGATCAGTAACGGAGTGGTTTTAATTCTAACATTGTCTAAAACTCTTTTAGAAAAAAGGGCATTCTCCCAGGTGTTCCTTGAAGCATTCTCAATGATGAGATCTTTTTCGGGAATTCCGCAATACAGGAATACATTTTTTAATTGATCTGCCTCTCTTATTTTTTCTCCTAATACTAAACCTGATCCACCGCTGATTAATATCTTTTTTACTTTTCCTGATTTGTATAATTGCACAGTATGTAAAACCCTGTCGGCGCCTTTGGTGAAATAAACCCTGTCTTTTACACTCACTTCGGTATTGGTCACGCCCGTTAGAACTATTCCTAATTCATGCGGCTCAAGTTTTTGAATAGCCACAGGATCTTTTTCCCATAATAATAGAAATTCATTTACTATAAACTCATTCCCAAAAAACAAGACCATCAACAGGGAGATAAGTATGCATCTCTTTTTTCTTTTCTGGTTCCTGGTAAACAATGCAACAACCAATAAGACGGTTATCCACACCATGGGCATGACCAGGTAATAAAGGGTTTTGGAAAGGATAAAGAACATAGGGTAAAAATCGTATAAAATTCCCTGAAACAGAAATTACCGGTTTTGTAATACGGTAATAAAGAATGAAAAAATAAAAAAATAACCCGTCTATTCCTTGAAACACTTCTTTTTTCTAAAACTAAAGCGAGATAAGGACACCAATAATTTGTTCAATTTTTTAAGTCTTTAATGTAATTTTTTCCTGTATGGATTGCATAAGGGATTGAATAGGTGTATCTATTTATAAGCCCGGTTGTAAGAATCTAAAATTTTAAAATCAGGAAGAGAATTATGAAAAAAGCATTACTGGTTATTTACTTTGCATGTGCCACTTTTCTTTCTTTCGGCCAGCTCCCGCCTGGCGGACAATGGGGTTGTCCTTCTATTCCGATGCAGGGTGAATTTGACACTACTTGTTTTCAAAGAGCTGGAGAGCTCAAACTGGGCCAGGGTTATTTTGACCATTACGGTACGGCAGACCCCGTATATTTAGTAATTCCTCAAAACAGACCTTCTTATGCTATAGCCATTGCAGTGGCCTGGAATTATTACCGCAATACTTTGGGACACGATAAAATGAGCATCAACCAGTGGTTTGCCACGATGGGTCAGGAGAATGGTTTTGCTACTTATAATGGAGTGCAATTGCCCACCACTATTTTCGATGTAGAAGCGGGAGCCAATGTGGCGATCCCTTGTACTTATCCCCGCGGTTGCAACAGCAATACCTGTGCAGGCGCGGGATATTGCTGGCATGTGTCACAAAATGGAGATGACGGCCCATATCAAAATACTCTGGCTGGTTATCAAACCATCTCTCCTTATGTGCCTACAAGATATCCGGGTCCTGCTGCGACTTATCAGCAACTTTATAATTCCAATATGGAAATGGCCAGTATGAATAAAACTTTCTATGACCTGTCTATTTACAGAAGAGCACAGCTGATGAATGGTGTTGATCTTGCTGCCATCGAAGGACCGGGTAATGATATTTATGGAATAGAAGCAGCACAGGCTGTTGCTTATAACCTTGGTCCGAATGCGGCGCAGGCGATCTCTGTTCCTGGTTATACACTTCCTGCAGGAATTGCGACTAATACCAACTGGGCTACTTCTTATTATAGCGGCGGAGTTTCCTGCTATGCGCAGAGAGTAGCGGCCATGACAGCTATACTTGATAATAATGAGGCGATGGGAAAAGCGGACTACAACGCGAGCGGATGCGGAAGCGCCAACAACTGGGACTTCTATTCTTTTTATGATAGCCAGATCAAATGGGATACAGTACTTGCTTCTGTAAACAGATTGTTGCTGATGTATCCTGATGTGAACGCGCCTCTGTTCAGGGCAGCAGTGCAGACAGCATTTAACAAAGTGGATGCAGATGCCAACGGATTTATTTCTTACAGATATGAAATGGGCGCAGTGATCGATGCGATCGTGATGAATCTTCCTAAGGATGATCCGGGATTCAGCGCACAGTACGCAATTAACGGAACAGGCTGTAAACTTGATTGCCGCGCTCCTTATACAACCATCAAACCTTCTGGTCCGACTACTATATGTGTAGGGCAAAGCGTGATATTAAATGCAGATGTAGATTCTCCAACACCGAGCACTACTTATCAATGGCTTAAAAATGGTGCAGTGATCGCCGGAGCTACAAGTGCTACTTACACGGTTACTCCTGCCGCCGCAGGCACGGATGTATATTCTGTGATTGTATGCTGGAGCGCTTTTAAAGAATCCAATGGTGCAGTTACTACCTGCTGTTCTGAACCGCAATGTGATGTTACCATTGTCACACAAGCGAGCTGCAGCAACTGCGCGATGAATATAACACTTACTCCAACGGCCAATGCCTGTACAGGAATGCCTAATGGATCTATTGCTGTTGCAGTAACAGGAATTGCTGTAGGGATGGGGCCCTTTGAATACATCTGGTCAGGTCCTTCTTCCGGAACTTTTACTTCAGCGCTTTTGAATTATACCATACCAAATTTAAGAGATGGAAAATATACGGTGCATGTGAGAAGAGTGGCCGATGTGAATTGCCGTGCGATTAAAGATGTATGGATTATTCCTACCACTCCAATTAAAGAAAGTCTTACGGCTACTGCTGCGAATGGGACATGCCCCGTGCAGCTCAATGCCATTCTCATCAATCAGAAACCCAATACCTGTAATATGGTAGTAAGCTATGGCGCTTTAAATGCCGCCTCATGGGACAGATCTTTTTTTATGGATCTGAAAGTAAATGGTGTTTCTGCGCTCACGATGTTTGAAAGTTATCCTGCTGCAGGAACACGAGATGACCCATGGGACTGGTGGCCTTTCACCTGGCCAACCGGCGGAGCGGGAAATGCGCCGAATGTAAAAACGGTAACAGTGAATGATGGAGATACCCTTTCTGTATTTGGTATTACACTTGTTCCGCAGGGAACACCGGTGCCTGCCTTCATTGATGGTGGCGTTGTGCTGGAAGGAACAGGACTTACATTCAGACAAGTAGGAATGGTACCTGTAGTGAGCAATATCGGATTCAGATACAGAGGTGTTCCATTGACAGCACCAGCTCCGGTAATTGCACCTACGAATGGAAGCCGTCAGATGCAGAATTCTTATATAGTAACTTGTCCTGTAGTAGCGCCGCCTGCCTATACATACAGCTGGTCACCCGCTACAGGTCTCGATAATCCGAATATCCAAAATCCTAACGCAGGAGTTTCCGGACCGACTACTTATACCGTAACTGCAACACATCCCGGCAATCCTGCCTGTCAGCTTACAGCTCAGGCAACAGCAACAACTTCCTGTGCACCTCTTCCTGTGCAGATGGTATATTTCAATGCTGTGTTAATTGATCATGAAGTAGAATTGGAATGGGTAACAGTAAGTGAAAAAAATTGTAAAGAATTTCAGATTGAAAGAAGCAAAGATGGAATTCACTTCGAAGTGATAGGAGCAGTGGCCTGCAATAATTCTTCCGGAATCAGCACTTATAAATTTTATGATGAGCATCCTTATTATGGAATATCTTATTACAGGCTTGCACAATATGATATAGATGGAAGCATTGCTTATTCTGAAATCAAAGAAATCGAGCAGAAAGAAATTTCTGCCTCCATCTATCCTAATCCGTTCTACTCGCATTTTACGGTTGCTTTAAATGGCGGTGAAGAAGAATATACGCTGAAGGCTTTTGATGTGCACGGAAGGTTGCTGGAGCAGAAAATTATAAAAGGCAATGGTTCAGTGATGCTGGGTTCTGATTGGGCGGCAGGTGTATATGTGATCCAGATTTCGGATGGATATGCTGTTAAGAATTATAAGCTGGTAAAAAATTAGGCACAGACTAAATTATCATTAATAAATAAAGCAGGCCCGAAAGGGCTTGTTTTTATTGAATGGATGGTTATCTTTATTCTATGCCTGAATTACTGGTACTTCTATTTATAACCTCTCCAATATGGCTTATTCCAGTGGTTACCGCCTATTATGCTTCCAGTCATGGGAGGTCTTTTAAAATATGGCTTTTAATTGGTTTTCTGTTACCTGTAATATCCCTCTTTATATTAGCATGTCTACCGGAAAAAAATAAAAAATAAAAAAATCCCGTATCTGGTATTAACAGAGACAAGCCCTTAACTAAATCCTATCCAATCTAAATTTAAGGCCTGTTTTGAAAAATCAAGGTGTTATTTTCCGTCCTCAAGGCTACCTTTTTTTATGTGGATACAGCACTTTTTAGCCAAAACCGAAGTTACATTGTGACCCCCTGGAGCTATCTTATACTAAAGACCGGATTTACCCGGTTTTTTCTGATCAAAAACAAAGTCCCTGGTTTATGAAAACATTGAAAAACATCCTCTTATTCTTCCTTATTGGAATCCATTGTTTGTCTTTTGCCCAGCAAACTAATAATTGGTACTTCGGTTCGGCGGCAGGTTTCCCCAATACGGGTATACGAATAGATTTTACTTCAGGATCTCCTGTGGTATCTTCCTGTAATCCATTGATGACTGAAGAAGGAAGTTCTTCTATCAGTGATGCAAGCGGTAATCCATTATTTTATACAGATGGGATTACTGCTTGGGATGCTTCTACCAACGCAGTGATTCCCGGAGGTACAGGTTTGCTGGGAGGAGCTTCTGCAACACAGTCGGGCATTATAATGCCAAGACCTGGATTTGTAAATCAATGGTTGCTTTTTACTTCAGGCGTAACAGGCGCAAATGGTATAAATTATTATGTAGTGTCAGGAACACCAGGAGCATTTACCGTTTCGGCCGGTACAAATATGGTGGGAGCGAATACAGTAGGTGAAGGTTTATTCATTATCGGAAGTACTAAACCCGGCTCGGCCTTTTGGGTGATTGCAAGGGACCTTGGGACTACCGGTATAGTGAGAGCATGGGATGTAACCAACGCAGGCGTTGTGAATACAGTAGAAGTAACAAGCGTACTTTCAGGGCCTGCCTTCACCAATACAGATTATACTTCTAAAATCGGAACCATCAAATCAAATACATGTCAGACCAAGCTGGCTTTTACTTATCTGAGCGCAGCGGCTGACTTAACTGATTTTGATGCAACCACAGGACAGGTGGTTGCCAATACAGCAAGAAGAATTACAGTAGCAAGTTCAGGAGGAAACTCCGGAAGCTATGGTATTGAATTTTCTCCCAATGACTCATACCTGTACCTTACCAATCTTGCAAGCGCCAATTTGTACAGACATGATATCGGTGCCAATACAACTACTTTGATGGGAAGTGTTCCCGTGGGAGAAGCCGGGCAGTTACAATTAGCTCCTGATGGTAAAATTTATATGGCAAGAATGAACGGGTCAACTGTTCCAAGTTACCTTGGAATAATTGCCAATCCGGATGCAGGAGGAGTATTTACTGCCAATGGGTTATTGGTTAGCGGGCCAACGTGCGGAGGTTTTTCAGGATTTTCATACAGAGGGCTTCCTACTTTTCCTAAATCACTTGTAGTTACTAATCCTGTAACGAGTCCGGGCGATGGTACCTATTGCGTGAGCACAGGTATTCCATTAAGCTTTACCTTTGCAGGTTCTATAAACCCTGCTACCATTAGCTGGACGTCGACGGGAGGGGGAGCTACATTTGCACCTTCTAATACCGTTGTAAATCCTACGGTTACATTTTCTACTACAGGAGCTAAAACAGTTACAATTACTTTCAACGATATATGCGGAAGAACCTATAGCGATGTCATGAATTTTACCATCATCACTCCGAAGGTCCCTGCAGGAACAATATCGTGCACGCCGGGTGTTATGACGCTCACAGCAACCGGGGGTGTACCGGGTGATTATCCAAATTATGTATGGTATGATGCAGCTTCCGGAGGCAATGTATTAGGAATAGGATCTCCGGTAACCCTGAATTATGGAGATCCAAATAATGCACCTGGCTCGGTCTGGGTGGAGGTAGGAGGTAGTGCATCTATTTCGTCTTCTAACACCAACCGCACTATCGGAATGGCCGCGGGTGCTCTTACATGGGCAGCTTCAGGATCTCCTTACGGGCCTGTTCCTTTTAATGTGCTGGCAGATATGCTTACCTTGAAATCTTTTGTCGTTAAATCATGGAATACTACAGGTAATTTTGATGTGGAGATAAGGAATGCTTCGAATGCAATAGTCTTTTTAAAGACATATAATATTGCTACTGCAAATGTGCCTTATACTGTGAACATTAATACGGAATTTCCACAGGGCAGCTATACCATTAATCTTAAAAATACCACTCATCAATGGTATGGGGGTACATGGGCAGGAGGAACCAATGCAGGAGAAATAAATGTGCCCACGTTTGGCGGCGCCGGCACATATGGAATAGCAAACTATGTTTATGATTTCAAAAATTTTTCTGTAACAACTACCTGCTCTAACAGGATACAAATAAACAGAGCATGTACATTGCCGGTTGAATTGATTTCATTCGAAGCCGTACGTGGGAAAGGACAAGTTGATCTATCCTGGACAACAGCTTCTGAAAAGAATAATAATTATTTTGAAATCGAAAGATCTGCAGACGGAATAAATTATGAAGCGATCGGAAAAGTATGGGGTAAAGGAAATTCTTCAGAGGTGACTTCATACGGAATGGCAGATCCCAGGCCATTGTCGTTAACTACTTATTACCGACTCGTACAATATGATATTGACGGAACAAAAAATATTGGTCCTGTAAGAATCGTACAAGCTTCTGCTGACGAGGAGATCATAGTGTATCCTAATCCAT
>JAIERY010000005.1 GCA_019746425.1 Cytophagaceae bacterium | reverse complement strand
TTATATATATACTACTTTCTGGCAATACCAGAAATCAGGTACGCCTATGCTGCGGCCTATGACTTTCCTGGATCAGGCAGATACAGAAACCTATTTCCGTAAAGATGAATTCGGTGTGGGAGATCAGTTGCTGGTTTGTCCGATCACTCAGGCAGAAGCCGATGGCCGTTGGTTGTATCTTCCATCGGGAAGGTGGTACTATTATTGGGATGATGAGCAGTTCCATGGTGGTATGGAAGTGTGGGCAGAAGCGGCCTTAGACAGAATTCCGCTTTTTGTGAGAGCAGGAGCTGTATTGCCTCATTATCCTGTAATGCAGTATGTAGGGGAGTTTGAAATTCAGGAATTATACCTGCATGCATATTATACAAACAAGAATCACAAGAGTGTATTATATGAAGACAGCGGTGACGGATTCGATTATGAGAATGGCCACTTTGTCACCAAGTCATTTAAAACTTCAGGCACAGATAAATCATTTATGATCCAACAATCCATTAGCGGAGATTATCAGACCTCATACCACAATTATGAAATAATTTTCCACGGCTTGCCTTTTGAGACAAGAGAATTCCTGGTGGATGGGAATGCAGTTCCGTTTGACCTGGTTGATAAAGAAAAAAATATTATCAAAGCAAAGGTGAGTAAAGGTTTTCAGAAGATAATAGTAAACGCATAAGAGAGGCCCTAAATAAAAAAATATCCGCCAGCTGGCGGATATTTTTTTATTTAGGGTTTTCTATACTTCCGGTTCCTGCTGACTTAGGCAGTGAAAACTTCCCAGCCCCCAGATGATATCAGTAGAGTCCAGTCCGATTACTTTTCTGTCAGGGAAACATTTTGTTAAAATATCCAGCGCTTTGCGGTCATTTTTTTCATCTCTGTAAGTCGGCACTACTACTGCTGCATTTCCAATATAAAAGTTGGCATAAGAAGCAGGAAGCTTATGGTCTTCATAAATGACAGGAGCCGGCATCGGTATCTCCACAATATTCAGCTGCTTGCCATTTTCAAGCCTCATGCTTTTCAGGGTTTTTAAATTTTCCTGGAGTATGTTGTAGTTGCCGTCTTTTTTATTTTCTTCAATCACTGTTACTACAGTGTCTTCATTCGCAAAACGCGTAATATCATCAATATGTCCGTCGGTATCGTCTCCTTCAATTCCATCTCCCAGCCATAGTATATTTTCTACTCCGTAATATTGAATAAGATAATTTTCAATCTGCTTCTGACTGAGATTGGGATTTCGATTAGGATTCAGAAGGCATGCAGTGGTTGTAAGTACAGTTCCCTTGCCATTGAAATCTACGGAGCCCCCTTCCATAATTACTTTTGGTTCATAAACTGGAATATTATAATAGTGTCCTATCAGCGTAGGAATTTTATCATCCAGATCAAAGGGTGGATACTTATTTCCCCAGGCATTATAATTCCAGTCGATAATTATCTTTTTGATCTCTGCTTTTGGATTAATAAGAAAAGCCGGTCCGTGATCTCTGCACCATGCATCGTTGGTAGGATGAATAAAGAATTTAATTTTAGTAAGATCTGCTTCATGTTTTAAGAGCAAACTGGTAGCATGACCTTTCATTTTTTCATCATTCACATTGATGTACACAGGTTCTCCTTCTGTTAGTGCTTTTATAAACTGGCAATATACAGGATAGATGCTATCAATTTTTCCAGGCCAGGAAGCTTCTTTATGAGGCCAGCTTAGCCAGGTTGCTGAATGTTTTTCCCATTCTGCCGGAAAGCGGTAGCCGAGGTTTTTAGGTGTTTTATTGTTAGTCATTGGTTCGTTTTTAAGTGATGAGTAATGAGTGCAGCGTGCAGAGATCTCTTCACTCACTACTCTGCACTCATCACTAAAATTCTAGTCTTCGTCAATAAAACGTTTGGTGATTGGCTGATAAGAGTCTATTCTCCTGTCTCTCATAAACGGCCAGTGTGTTCTGTAGTTGTCGGTTTTGTTGAGGTCAATTTCCTCCACATGAATTTCTTCTTTATCGTGAGAAGCTTTGTACAGGAGTTTGCCAAAAGGGTTTGAGATGAATGAACCACCCCAGAATTTCATCGGACCTTCATTTCCCACTCTGTTAACAGATACTACGTGCAGGCCATTGGCCACGGAGTGACTTCTCTGGATAGTCTGCCATGCATTGTATTGTTCTTCATTGGTACCCTCATCCTGTGTGCCGGCCCAGCCGATGGCGGTCGGGTAAAATAAAATTTCAGCCCCCATTAAGGAAGTGATCCTCGCTGCTTCCGGATACCACTGATCCCAGCAGATAAGCACGCCTATTTTGGCGTATTTGGTTTCAAAAACTTTATAACCTAAATCTCCGGGGGTAAAATAAAATTTTTCAAAATAACCCGGATCATCGGGAATGTGCATCTTTCTGTATTTGCCAAGGTATTTTCCATCGGCATCGATCACGGCTGTAGTATTATGATAAATTCCATTGGTTCTTTTTTCGAATAAAGAAGCAATGATTACTACCTTTAATTCTTTTGCCAGCTTTTCAAAAGCTTCTGTAGAAGGGCCAGGGATGGGCTCTGCCAGTTTAAAATTTTCATAATCCTCTACGTCACAGAAATAGAGTGATCTGAATAGCTCCTGAAGACAAATAATCTGAGCGCCTTTTTGAGCGGTTTCTCTGATTTTTGTGATGGTCTTGTTTAAGTTAGCATCAGGATCCTTTGTGCAGGACATCTGAATTAATCCGACTTTTACTTTTTTCTCTGCCACTTGAATAAAATTTATCAGGACGAAATTAATGGTTTTTCTGGTTTTTAACTAAAAGGCAAAAAATTAGGTTCCTTTATTTATGTTTATCCAGATAGGCTTTAGATTCTTTCTTAATAGAGGTGTATTGGGCTATCTCTGCGGCTTTTTTATAATATTCTACAGCCAGTTTAATATTGCCTTGTGAGTCATAAATTCTTGCTATGCCTGCATAGGCAAAGCTTAAATAATCATAAACAGGCTGGGTTAGCTGATTCGCATGGCGTACACCGGCTTCATAATATCTCAATGCTTCAGCCGGATTTTTATAATGCTTTTCATAAAGCATTCCATAAAAAATAAAAGCCCGGGTTACAAAAGATTCTTTACCTGTTTTGTAAAGTTTGTAGGTGTATTGCTCTGCTTCTTTGTATTGACCCGTACCGATGAGTCCTTCTATATGCCTTACTATGAAATAATAATTATCAGGGTATTTAGTCGCAAGCTGCTGTGAATATGTAAGCGCTTTCTGGTAATTATTTTCATATTTTAAATAAATATTCGCCAGGTAGTGCAGAGATTCAGTAGGAGAGAAGACGCCATGTATAGCGGCATGTTCCAGTTCAGTAATTCCCCTTTGTTTATTGCCTTTTGCAAAGAAAACCATAAAGGGTTTGTAAACCGGATTTGTTTCCGGATACTGAACTACAAAATAATCGTACAAGCCAGTCGAAAAATAGAAATCAACATACTTTTCTTTCAATGTAAATCCCTCTTTCATGGCAGCATAGGCTCTTTTCGCATGCCCCAGGCATTTCATGTATTCTCGTCTCTCCGCAAAATATAAGGCAAAAGAACTTTCTACAGCCATGGAGAAAAATATTCCTTCAATATCTTTTGGATTTTTTTCCAGGTATTTGGATGCTTTGCTCAATGATTGCTGAAGGTGGCTGAAATAATTTGCTGATTGCTCTTTATGGCTGTCATAATAATACATTTCCCAGTAGAGTTGGGATGCCATTAAAAAATCATAAGCGGGATGATCGGGGTATCTGGCCTTTACTTCCGCATACACTGTTTTGGCGCTTTCAAATTCAAAATTATATGTTTTGTCCAGGCCCTTTTTAATGGTTTTATGAATTTCTGTATCATTGAGCATGCTTTTCTGCCCATGAGAGATAAGTGGTAGTAAGAATAATAGTATGTAAAAAAAAGATTTCATCTGTTGCCTGTTATAACGCAAATACCGGGCTGAAATTAAGTGAAAAGCTCAGGAAAATAAAAGCACAATTGAAATAATAGCAATCATTATCCCCAGGAGGTTGATCATTGAAAGTTTTTCCTTGAATAAAATCACCGATGCAAGAGCGCTTGTAATAATGACTCCGATGTTGGTAAGCGTAAATACAATGGAGGCGTTATGATCAAATTCAGTAAGCGTCCGAAGAAGAAAATACATAGAAAAGAAATTAGGCACTCCAAGGATAATACCTCCCGCAACATCTCTGATGCTGATAAATTCTCTTTTAATAATAAACCTGGCCGTGATAATTATTCCTCCGGTAAACGCAGCGATGGAGAACATTATGATCGGAAAAATTTTCCGGTTCTCTTCCTCCAGGTAAATGTAGTTAATGTAATTGATCATAGTATCCAGGAACCCGCCTAAAATGAACAGCATAAGGGGAAGAAATATGATGGAGGTACTGGAGTCATCGGCAGGATTGATTTTTTCTTTTCTATAGTAAGTCATAAAAACGGCCAGTAATGCAAAGACGATTCCTGCAAAATTAAGAATGGAAAAACTGTCAGGCCCTTTTTTCAAATACATAAAACTGAACAGGATAGGAATAGCCAGTGACATTTTATTGGCAACGGTAGCAACACTAACGTTTACTTTTTGTACGGTTAAGGCCATTAAGTAAAAGCATGGCAAGAAAAAGGAGCCTGTCAGCAGGGCAAGCTGAACCCATGTGTGGCTGAGCCTGATTGTTTTAAAAGGCCTGGTGTCATGAAGAATAATTACACCGATAGTAATGCAAATAAAATAATTGACCACAACTGCGTGGAATGAGTTGATTTTTAATTTTTTAAAATACCTGAATATGATAAATAAAAAAACGCTAAGGAGAATAGTTAAAAAAAGACTTATCATTTATAGTTTTTAAATTGAGAATCAGCTATTTTACAAACAAACAAGATTCGTTATTGTTACTAAATAAGCTTCTTAAAAAATTATGTCCAGGCCGCGTTTGATAGACTTTCAACAGATAGGAGAACCAGAAATAGGTTATATCTCCGTGGCGCAAAGCTTTCAGAATATTCCCTTTGTAATTAAAAGAGTTTACTGGGTCTATGATACTCCTGCCGATGTAGAGAGGGGTAATCATGCTAATAAGGAAGCAGAACATGTACTTGTAAGTCTTAAAGGAGCTGTAAATATTTATCTCGAAGATATCAGGGGCAATAAGTATGATTTTTTATTAAACAACCCTAATCAGGGTTTATATATTCCTGCCTTACACTGGAGGCGATTAAAAATGGATCCTGAAGTTGTTTGTCTGAGTTTGTCATCTTCAGATTTTCATGAGCCGGATTATATCCGTGAGTACGCAGATTTTCTAGCCTTAAAATAAATAACCTTGAAAAATTCTGAGATAAAAATTGACAAAGATTGTCATCTGTCTTTTGAAGGTTTTTTATTCAATAATCCCGAACAGATAGCCAACCAGGGTGCCGCTGAAAGTCACCTATTCCACTTTATTCAGGGCGATACATCCAAAGGAAGATTTATAATTTTTATGGATGGCCAGACAGCAAAAAGTCCTTTGCGAGCTCCCTTCGGATCCTTTGAGTTTGACCAAACCCTGAGTAGCGATGATGTGAAAAGTATGATCGCTGCCGTAGATGATTATTGTATAAAACGGAATATTAAGAATATAAGAATAGTTTCCTATCCATTTTGTTATGCGGTATCGCAAAGCAACCTGCTTACAGATGCTTTAAAGAATGCCGGCTACGAAATCATTGTTACAGATCTTAATTTTCACCTGGATACTGCCAGAAATTTTGAGGCAGGACTTCATACCTCTGAGAAAAGACGTCTTAAAAAATGTATTGGTCAGAATTTTGAATTTAAAGTGACAGAAACCCCTGAAGTTTCAGCTTTGTATCATTTAATTAAAGCATCAAGAGATAATAAAGGATATCCTGTTACCATGACAGAAGAAGAACTGGGAAAAATTTTCAAAAAATTTCCTGATAAATATGTTGCCTTTTCTTTATATGATAAAAATAAACTGATTGCTGCTTCTATAGGCGTGAAAGTTACTTCGGAAATATTATATCACTTCCTTCCGGCAGATCACATCGCTTATAAGAACTACAGTCCGATGGTACTTTTAATAAAAAATATTTTTGAATACTGCCATCAGAATGGATTTAAAATTTTTGATCTGGGAATAGCTACAGCAGGAGGTGTGCCGAACGAGGGCTTGATAAGGTTTAAAGAAAATATTGGAAGTATCCGGTCGCTGAAATTTACTTTTTATAAAAATTATAACTCATAGACTTTATACCTGCTGTTTTCAACAACCACTTTCATGTCGGCAATTATATGATCTTTGTATGTCAGGATGTGGGTAACGCCTTCGGTCTTTAATTTTAGTAAACTCTCCTTGTTTAATTTTCTGAAATTCTCATCAGCTTTTTTCATCAATTCCCTGCGGTCTTTAATTTCTGTATCCACATTATATACTTTTCTGATTCTGTCATACCATATTTTTAAATAATCTCTTCTGCGGGAAACGGTTTTAAATTCCACATAAGAGGATTTTTCTCCATAATATTTAAGGGCTGTGAATTCAAAGGGTTGGATAAAGACAGCGTTATTAGATACTTTATTTTTTATTTCCCTGCATATTTTAATTCCTTCATCATCTGTCTTTGAGCTAAAGGTATGATATGGTTTATTAAAAGGAAGAATATCGGGAGCAAATACTACTAAGGAAATTATCAGTGCCGACAGGATAATAAAACCCGTCAGCTCCATTTTCTGAAATTTAGTATAGACCTGCAGACCAAAATATTTTTCAACCAGTGCAAAAATACCTATGCAACCAAAAAGCTTTAACCAAACTGTGCAACGGAACCACCAGGAACTGATTATCAAAAAGCTGTCTGAATATACTCCTGTTAAATAAACGATGATGCCTGTTAGAATAATGATATAGATAATGAAAATTTCTTTATTTGATTTAAAAAAATAAATGCCGGTAGATAGAAATAACACACTTATTAATAATATCCCTTTTAAAGAAAAATAGGATGGAATAAAGTGGTGAGGCATGCGAAAGTAATAGGCAATCTGTATGAATTCATGATCTGTAATTTTAGTGAGCACCTGGTTTCTTTGAGAAAGAACAACGGTGAGTATGTATAGCCCGCCAGTTATTACATACAAAGAACAAATGCCGAAATAAATTCCTTTGGAATGAACTTTTAAAATAAATGTCTGGTAGGTAAGTACAGCAGAGCATATGATAAAGGAATGAAGTCCAACCAGTGGTTGAAAGAAGGTGGCTATGATAAGAAGTATGATTACGTGAGATATCTTTCTTTCAAGTAGATAAACAAAAGCCCATATGGTGAGAGCCTTTGCAAGGCTTGCTCCCTGAAAGTGATTGTAGTAAAGCTCATTCCCGTTAATGGTAATGCCGTGGAACAGGATCAGGCAGCATAATACTGCCGCATATTGCAGAAATCGGTTGCGAATAAATTTCTCAGCAAGTTTTAAAGATCCCAGTACAAGTAAAAGGGTAGTAATGAAATGTATTATTAAAGTCCAGGTGTCGAGATTGGGGATAAACCTGGAAAGGAACAAAGCACAGAAAAATCTTTCGTTCATCACCATCGCTTCCATGCTTTGTATATATAGATCATAAGGATATAAAGAATGATTGTATAAATAAAGAGCATAAGGAAGGAATTCGGATTGATCGCCTGTACCCGTTTCATAGCCGAAAAATAAAATCAGCAGTGCCCAGGTGAAAAGTGCAAATCCAAATTTCATAAAAACATTAATTTTCATTCCCTTTTATTTTTGTTTCAATGTTCCAGATAATGGTAAAGACTGATTTCAAGCCTGGCATAAAATATAAACCCGAAATAAAATTTTTTGTGTCATATTTTCTTTCCCGGTATGCAAGGTAGCCATAATAAATATCTTCATCTTCATTTGCATATCTTCTTTTATAAACGGCTTTTAATTTTTTCCCGGAAAAAGTATTTTCGGTTACTATGATATTTTCTGGTTTGAAGAAAATATGATAAGGAAAGAATAGCGCCATCAAGACTAGCGGCGCAGTATAAAATGCAATCAGGAATGATATAGTATTGATCATATGAAATACAATCAGGAAAAATCCTGTCCAGGCAAGCAATGGTTTTCTGTAAGCTGCGACAATGCAGGTAACCTGGACATAAAGAATAAATATAAATCCTATAATCCATAATGGATACAGCCTGAAAATATACTCATATGATCCTAAATTCAGATCATAATTTCTGTGGCTTACTACAGCATTATACAGGGAGGCCTGAGGATGCAGCCAATGTATTTCCCCGGACTTGAAAATGATTTTATATCCAATACCTAATACCTTCCACAAGCCAGATAGGGAATAAGTGAAAAATATTCCTGCATATAAATAAGTAAATAGTTTATTTATAGCTATAGCATTGTCTGCATTCGTTTTATTTTTAAAAGGAATAAATATGGAAAATAAATGCGCCAGCAGTAACACATTACTTACATGAGAAATTTTTCCATAGCACCATTGGGGGATATTTATCCATATTAAAAGCAAAGCAAGAATCAGTCTTAGTAAAAACAAGTCTGGCTTTATGACCAGGATAATACAAAATGTTATAGCAGTTGCTACTGCCGCATAAAAGAGATAAGGAGAAGGAAAAGAGGGTAACAGTATTTCAAAAACAATATTTGCTTTTACGAACAACTCTAAAGGTCTGGCTGCTAAATCCAGGAAGTTAACAGACTTATATATCAGCCAGCCTATGGATATGATCATTAGAAATTTATCAGCCCACCACGCATTGTTTAATGTTCTGATGGCTTCGTTGTAATGATAGGTGCTACTTATTTTAGCGTGCATCCGTCAGAGTTAAAATGGTGGAACTTGTATAGGCACCGGGATCTTTCAAAAGTTCCATTGGGTTGAAGCTTTCCGATACGATTTTAAAACGGCTTGCTTGCGGGTGATTGTGTTTTAAGAAGATCAATAAATTGTTTTTTGCCTTTTCATTTTGTAAGCTGTCTTTAATCGCTTCCCCGATGAGGTAATCCAGAGTATAGGTATATTCTTCACGGTTAAAAGCCGGAGTGCTGACTAATGTTTGTCTCCTGTAAAGAGTATCAGTAGTGGTTTTAAGGTAGACTCTGTACTCCGTATGGATGTTTTTGGTGCCTAATGGTTGGGAAAAGAGCTTCCAGTGATAAAAAGGATAAATTTCTCCCCAATCTTTTTGAGATGTGCCTACAGATGCTAAAGCGAGCACCATGCTGCTTATTACGATAACTTTTGTAAGAATTAATCTTATTCTTATATTCATCTGTGAAAGCCAGATATAAGTGTTTTATTTTCTGCTTCTTAGTTGTCTTAAAAATAAGAATATTTTTAAAAGAATTTTAAATTAAGTTTTGAGCGTATAGCTATATGTCATTTTT
>JAIERY010000303.1 GCA_019746425.1 Cytophagaceae bacterium | reverse complement strand
CTTCGGACTTTTGATAAGTTATAAACTTATCTTTCATTCAAAGTACTAAGTCAAAAGAAGACTTAGCACAACGGGGTAAAAATGTGGCATGATGTGATCGGAGAAAAAACAGTTGCAGATGCGATACTTGACAGGATTATTCATGATGCCCATAGAATAGAGATCAAAGGAGATTCTATGAGAAAACGTAAAATAAAAGGTAAGGAATAAAAATTGAACTTAAACAAGAAAATAAAAAAGTGAAATCATCCCGGCAAATACAAAAACTGGATCACAAATTTAGGTGGTCAATTTGCGCCGGAAATAGGTGGTCAACTTCACCGGATTTTCCATTAGGAGTGCTTACACCCACAACTCTTAACCCAATTTTTGTCGGATGACAGTAATTTAAAATTCAACATTTTAACTTAAAGTGTTGCTTCGGCTGCTTCGTTCTGAAGAAAATAATTCCCAGAAAAAATAAATCAATGCTTATGGTTACGCGCGGATGATTTTGAATATACTGCCATGCTTCTTCCATTTCTTTCGACCAGTGAATGTCATCAAATACAAATACTGATTCTTCTCTTGCTTTTTCAAGGCAGGTTTCAAAATACCTTACGGTAGGTTCATAACGGTGATTGGCATCAAAGAATATAAAATCAATTTTTTGTACCTGCTGGATTTTTGCAGGCAAGGTCTGATCTATATTACCTTCTACCAATTCTATATTCTTCAACTTCATCTTCTGAAAATTCTCCCGGGCAATTTTAGAGGTTTCCGGACAGCCTTCAAATGTAATTACTTTGCTTTCATGGGAAGGGCTGGCTTCGTAAATAGTGGTAATGCCTAAAGAAGTTCCAAGATCAAAAATGATTGCAGGTTTTAAATACTCGATCAATCTGAAAATGAGTTGCGCAAGTTCAGGAGATTTTTCCGCATAACGGGCAATATTACTTACAGAACGTTCAGGAGAATTTTCAATCTTAGAACCGGCGCCGTAATCCGTGACTTTGATTTTTTTAGTGGAGGATAATAATTTCGATCTTAATTTTTCGATTGCAGTAAAAACGTAAAAATTTTTCCTGGGCTTTATGGCTTTGGTGTATAAATCAAATACAAAAGGGGAGTGGATCGAATGTTCGTCTTTTGCAGAAAGAATGAACGAGAGATATCTGAGGAAAAAAGAAATCTTTTCCAATCAGCAAAAAATTATTAATTGTTTTTGTAAGGAACAACCATTACAAACTGAGGAATATTTACCTTGAAGTTCTTTCCGTCTACAATTCTTTCCATCAGGTAAGCGCCTTTCATTTTCCCGATCTCAGTTTTAAGATTGCAGCCTGAAATATATTCGTGTGATTCTCCCGGCTCAAGTACCGGTTGCTGGCCAACAACGCCATCGCCTTCCACTTCACGAACTACTCCATTGGCATCATAGATATACCAGTGTCTTCTCAGAAGCTGAACTGTGTAATCGCTGTTGTTTTCAATGAGGATTTTATAAGTAAAGACATAATGAGATTGCACCGGGCTGGAATATTCCGGCTGATAAGAAGTCGAAACACTTACTTTTACTCCGTCAGTGATCTCTGTTATCATAGTCATTACTGGGTTGTTAAAACTGGTAGCATCTTAACCCTTAAATATAGCCAATAGTTTGCTTTTTTCAAGTTTTTGCATGAAAAATGTTTTATTAATTCTATAAATAATCTATTATTTCCCGGCTATATTTGGGCCTTATTTTATAATCTGAAGCCTTTTAAAGTCCGATCTTATTCAATTAATTCTATGGACGTAAAAATTGCCGAATCCTGGAAAGAGCATTTGAAAGGAGAATTTGCCCAAAGCTATTTTAAAAGCCTGGCCGATTTTGTAAAAACAGAGAAGACCAGTTATACCATTTATCCTCCTGGTAAGCAGATTTTTTGTGCTTTTGAGAAATGCTCTTTTGATAATGTCAAGGTGGTAATCATAGGGCAGGATCCTTATCACGGGCCCGGACAGGCCAATGGTCTGTGTTTTTCTGTAAGTGACGGCGTGAAACCTCCGCCATCCCTGGTGAATATTTTCAAAGAAATAAAAAATGACCTTGGCAAAGAAATTCCTAAAACAGGTAACCTGGAAAGATGGGCGGAACAGGGAGTGTTGTTGTTGAATGCTACTTTAACAGTAAGAGCAAATTCTCCGGGATCACATCAGAAAAAAGGCTGGGAAGAATTTACAGATGCCGTGATCAAAATTATTTCCAAAGAAAAGGAACATGTTGTATTTATGTTGTGGGGAGCCTATGCGCAGAAGAAAGGGGAGATCATTGATAAAGAAAAACATTTTGTGCTGCAATCGGCGCACCCGTCCCCATTCTCCGCCGACCGCGGATTTTTTGGAAACAAACATTTCAGCAAGGCGAATGAATATTTAGTGAAGCACGGGCTGAAGCCTATAGATTGGTAATTAAGTGCAGAGAGATGAGGGCTGAGTACTGAGAATCTTCGTCTCTACACTCAGCACTCATTACTCTGTACTATTCTATTCCCTGAAATATCCTGCTCCACCTTATTGATTCAAAGAAAGTTTTCTTAGGATCCTGATCGCTGGAGAACCAGATGAATAAAGCTTTCCCTACTACAAAATTTTCAGGCACAAACCCCCAGAACCTGGAATCATAAGAGGAATGCCTGTTGTCTCCCATCATGAAATAATAATTTTTCCTGAAGGTATATTCTTTGATTTCCTTTCCATCTAGGAATACTTTATTATCTCTGAAGTCTACATTTTTTAATTCTTCATATTTAAAAATAGTCTCGCCGTATATGGCTGCGTTTGCAGGAGTCAATTGTATCGTTGCTCCCTTCTTAGGTACCCACAGCGGCCCGTAATCATCCAGCGTCCAGTAGACTCTGTCTGTTTTAGGAAAGGTGGTTTGCTTTGGATAATCAAAGCCGCTTATAATTCTAAGTGAGTCTGCATATCCTTTTGCTACAAGCTCCTTTGCGATTTCCTCCGAAAGGTCTATATAATATCCCATGAAATATTTTACAGTGTCTTTTCCTGTGAACGCACTGTCAATAGGCATGTAATGAATTCTGAAATCGCCCTGGCTGTTGGGAATATCGTTTCTGTAATAGTTGGGTATTTCATATTTATTTAAAATCCTTTTGGGAATTTCTTCCTTGCAATAGACCTTATACTTGAACTGTACCTTGCCCGGAGTTTCAGATAACTTACCGTTGATGTAAATTTTTCTTCTCTGAACCAGTATGGAATCTCCTGCAATGGCAACGCATCTTTTGATGTAATTGGTTTTCAGGTCCACCGGATCGTGCGCATTGTCTTCCGGCCAGTTGAATACTACCACATCATTATTTTTGATATCTGAGAGGCCCGGTAACCTGTATTGAGGAAGCTGCGGCCACTCAGAATAAGATTTGGAAGTCTGAGACCACCACCAGTATTGATGTGTTAAAGGTACCTGTAGCGGAGTCTGCGGAGTTCTTGCTCCGTAATGGAATTTACTAACAAAGAGAAAATCTCCCATGAGTAAGCTTCTTTCCATAGATGGTGTAGGTATTTTAAATGCTTCTACCAGCAACCAGCGGATAATAGTAGCAGCTATAACTGCGAATACTATAGCGTCTGCCCATTCGCGCATCTGTGATTTTTTCGATTTGGGGATTTCTGTAGCCGGCCCTGAATATTTTTCGGCAGGTGAAAATCCGAGGTAGGCTACATAACCGAAAAAGAAAAAAATGCCAAGCAGCTGTTGTCCCAGTTTTTCTTTTCCGAAAGAGCGGTAAAGTTCAAATAACATTCCAAAGAAAAAGAAAACAATGTTGATTCCGGGGATGAAAAGTATAAAAACATTATGCCATTTTTTTCCTATGATCTTCAGAAAAGTAATGCTGTTGTATACAGGAATAATTGCTTTCCATCCCTGCTCGCCGGCTTTTTCAAAAACCCTCCAAAGACCTGCATAATAAGTCAGCGCAATAAGCACTATAACCGATAAAAAAATAATGTCCTGTGATTCCATATTTTAGTATTTTTATTTTTGCCACAAAGGCACTAAGCTATTTAATTAATTATGCAGTATTTAGTAAGCTTTGTGTCTTCGTGCCTTGTGGCTTTTATATATAAAAAATCAGTAAGTAACTTTCAGCATATCATCCATTCCAAACACTCCCCTTTTCCCTTTCAGCCATTCTGCTGCTATGACTGCGCCTTCCGCAAATCCTTGTCTGCTGTGAGCGGTATGTCTTATTTCAATAGTATCAACAGGGGAATTATAGAAGATAGTATGGGTGCCCGGCACTTTTTCTATCCGCTTGGAAATAATTGATAGTTCTGCTTTATTTTTTGTTTCCTGGTTAACCCATTTCTTCTTATCTGTATAACTTTCCAGTACTCCTTCTGCCAGGGTTATCGCGGTGCCGCTGGGCGCATCTTTCTTTTCGGTATGGTGTATCTCTTCCATAGATACTTCATAGGAAGGATATCCTTTCATGATCTTCGCAAGGATTTTATTGAAATGAAAAAACAGGTTTACACCTACGCTGTAGTTGGAAGCATAAAAAAATGCTCCGCCTTTTTCCATGCAGAGTTTCTCTATTTCCTTTTTCTTTTCAAGCCATCCTGTTGTTCCGCAAACTACCGGGATATTTTTTTCTATACAGAATTTTACATTCTCATAAGCACTTTCAGGAGAAGAAAATTCTATCGCCGCGTCTACTTTGGTATTGTCAATATTGTCCAGTTCCTGACGATTGTTTACATCAATTTTAAAAGGTACTGTGTGACTTCTGTTTATGGCAATCTGCTCAATGGTTTTGCCCATTTTACCGTAACCGAGGATTAATATTTTCATAACTTTATTTTAAATTCCAAAGATCAAGCTCCAAATCCCAAACGGGAAGAACCAGTTTGTTATTTGGTTTTTAAGATTTGGTGTTTAGCATTAGTTTTTAAATCTGAAGTTAAAAGTAAGCCCAGCAGCTGGATTGCTGAACAAACCGGGGCAAAGATAAGGTTTTATATGGAATGAGAGGTTTTCTCCTACGTCAAATTCTTTCAGATGGGCATCTACATTGGCATCTACAATATTTAGCAAATAAATTCCGGCAAAAATGACATAATTCCAGTCTCGCCAGCTCCTGTAGGTATCTATATTATTTCTTAAGCGGCTTGCCAGGCGATCTCCAGCGTCATTTTTATTCGGATATGCATCCAGAAGATCTCTGGTGTTGTGATAAAGCTTTTGATTACGGAAATAAAAAAAAGTATTGATTCCCATACCTGCGTATAAGACAGACAGCTTCCAGTATTTTTTATTATACAATTGCCCCCACCCTGGGATAATGGCAGAGCGCATGGCAGCTTTGCGGGGAGAGCGGTCCTTTTTTTTGACAGGCGCTTCATTTTTAATGCTGTCATTATCCTGTGCCCTTAGTTGGTGTAAAGGCATTAGCAGAAAATAAAAACAGATAAAAAATGATAACAGCTTAGTCATTACATATTTAATATATCCAGGATTCTGTTCAGGTCCTCCGTAGACACATAAGGAATTCTGATTTCTCCTTTGCTTCCCTCTGCTTTGATATGAATTTTTGTTCCAAAGTGCGACGTAAGCTGACTCTGAAGGTTCTGAAGTTCATAACTTAAACCTGCAGGACTTGTTTTGGTTTCTTTAGAAGTCGTTTTGCTATCTTTTCTTGATTGAGAATATTCTTTTACCAGTTGCTCTGTTTTTCTAACGGAAAGCTCTTCGCTGATTACTTTTTTAAAGATCGCCAGTTGGTCTTCTGTTTTTTCAATATTTACCAGAGCTCTTGCATGCCCCATAGTGATTTTATTATCACGAATGGAAGCCTGAATATCCGGCGGCAGTTTTAATAGCCTGAGGTAATTATTTACAGTGGTTCTGTCTTTGCTTACTCTGTCTCCCAGCTCTTCCTGTTTTAAATTACATTCGCTGATCAATCGCTGGTAGCTGATGGCGATTTCGAGTGCATTAAGATTTTCTCTTTGTATGTTTTCTATGATTGCCATTTCCAGCATCTGCTGGTCGTTGGCTGTTCTTACATAGGCAGGAATGCTTTTCAGTCCGGCAAGTTTTGAGGCCTGAAGCCTTCTTTCTCCCGAAATGAGCTGATATTTTCCTTTCTCTAATTCTCTTACCGTAATAGGCTGAATAATGCCCTGTGTTTTGATAGATTCTGATAGTTCCTTTAATGCTTCCTGATCGAAGTGGGTTCTTGGCTGGTATGGATTGACTTCGATAGTGTCCACCGGAATTTCATTGATGGAGCTTGTAGTAGGGGCGCTTTTTTCATTGGAAACATTGTCGGCATCGTTGAGCAATGCTCCCAATCCTCTTCCTAAAGCATTTCTTTTCATATGTTTTTTGTCCGACATTGCAGTTTCTATCATTTAAATTAATTTATTAACGTTTTGTTCAATCTTAATATTACAGTTCTAAATTCTCCGGTAGCATCCCGTGATTAATCCTTTATTTAACTAACCACGGCGACTCCGTTTTTTTCAAGTATCTCCTGGGCAAGATTGATATAGCTGATAGCGCCACGGCTTTCTGCATCATGGGCAATTACAGGTAATCCAAAACTGGGTGACTCGCTTAACTTTACATTTCTTGGGATGATGGTATCAAATACCAGATGCTGGAAGTGTGTCTTTACTTCCTCCACTACCTGGTTCGCCAACCTCACTCTCAGGTCATACATGGTTAATAATATACCTTCGATTTCCAGATTGGTATTTAATCTGGTCTGGATGATTTTGATAGTATGCAATAACTTACCTAAACCTTCAAGGGCAAAATATTCGCATTGTACAGGAACAAGAACAGAGTCGGATGCAACGAGCGCATTGACAGTAACCAGACCCAGAGAAGGGGAGCAGTCAATAATGATAAACTCATAATCATCTTTGATCGGCTTTAATACCTCACGCATTTTTTCTTCTCTGCCTTCCAGGTTGATCATCTCGATTTCTGCACCTACCATACCGATGTTGGAAGGTAAAAGATCAAGGTAATTGATATTAGTGCTCATAATTAATTCTTTCGCACTGTCACCGTTTACCATGCATTCATAAATACTTTTTTCAATAGTCTTTGGGTTAAAGCTTAACCCTGAAGTAGAGTTTGCCTGTGCATCAGCGTCAATCAAAAGAGTTTTGTGTTCAAGCGCCGCAAGGCTTGCTGCCAGATTGATAGCTGTAGTGGTTTTTCCTACACCGCCTTTTTGATTTGCAATTGCGATAATTTTACCCATGTATTTATTTTATTTTAATTGTTTCACCTATTTCCATTAATATCAGTTCCTTCTCTGCCTGTCGTGCTATTATTTTTGCCTCTACAGGATCTATCTCTACAGAAGGCCAGGTATTAAAATGCATTCCTATTATTTTTTTTGTATTGACATAAGAGGCAGCAACCATGGCATCTGCCACATCCATTGTATAAGTATCGCCTATACACATAAATGCAAAATCCACATGGAACTGATCGGCAATAAGACTCATGTCTTTGTGCAAGGCAGTGTCTCCTGAGTAATAAAATATTTTTTCTCCTGATTCTATTACATATCCTGCCGCTACACCTCCATATGAACCATCGGGCATGCTGCTTGAATGAACAGCTGTGACCATTTTGAGGGTGCCAAATTCAAAGATCGCTTTCCCTCCGGGATTCATACCAAAAGTTTTTTCAATGCCTTTCTTTTCAAACCATGTCGCTACTTCAAAATTAGCAATTATCGTAGCACCTGTTCTTTTTCCAATAGCCTCCACATCTTTGACATGGTCTTCATGGCCGTGAGAAAGAATGATAAAGTCGCATTCAATAGTATTAATGTCTATCCGGGAAGCCAGTTCGTTGTCAGAAATATAAGGGTCGAAAAGAACTTTATAATCTCCCAGGCTTACAAGAAAACAGGAATGTCCGTAATAAGTAATGTCCATTTTAAATTAAGCCAGATTCAAATATACTCCTTTAAATTTAATGAATGTTTGAGAATGTTTTGACAATTTATCCTGCCAATATACACACCAATTCCACAGCTATTCACAATTTTTACACTTACTCTTGTGGAAAATAATTAGATGAATATTAGGAAAAGTTTCTGCCAAAGGAGTGAAGAATAAATTTTATTAACTCTTAGTTACCAGTAAGATAGAATCAAGTGTTGGGGAAATAATGGGTCACGAAAAAAAATATATAAAAATAAAGCTTTAATAATATGGGATAAGTCTGTGGATAAGCCTGTGAATACAAGTGGATAATCCCTATTGGATTATTCAGGGATGCAAAGAATTGATATCAATAAAAGGATGTTGCAGAAATTTAATTGCCACACCTGTAATAACTGCGATGCTGAATGAGGCAATAAAAATATTACGCCTTTTGACAGAATATTTTTCCCATCCGAGAAAATCCATAATTAAAAAAATATATAGAATAATAAGCGAATTAATGATTGTAGAGCTTAGTCTTACCCCGGCAGATTTTGTCCCAAAATAATCTTCTCCTTCCACATAAGAATAATAAGGAACAGTAAAATAAACTATCAGTGAGATTGCTATGAGCAATATTTCTACCACAGGTAAAGCGTATAGAATAAATGTGAAAGAAAAATTTTCCAGTTTATTGGCTGTTGCTGATTTATAATGTAAGCCTATTCCTAATGCCATTGCCACGCTTCCCTGCCATAACGCATAATATAGCACTCCACTGTCCATAAAATGAGATAAGGCTGTAATAATAGTAGTAAGTAAAAGAGCAACAATGGAAGAGAAATATTTATAATCTATTTTGAATATATAGACGTAACCTGAGGTTAGGATAAAACATCCTATCAGACTTGCTATTAAAAAGTCACTTCCATCAGATTTAGTGCCGGAAAAAAGATCTGGTATTAATTGAATAAATGTATGTACTGCAGCAGCAGAAGCAATTACAGCAATTAAAATTGCCAGTATAATTTTTGAAAAATGATAATTTATTTCCTTTAAGTTTATTGCTGTAAATACGATTGAGAATAATAATCCGAGAAGTATATAAGGATTATTTAGGTTGTGGTCCCGTAAGAGTTCAAGATTTAATGTTAAAGAAGTGAGGATCCCTGAAACTATTCCTCCCAGCAAACATTTAATAATTACTTCTACTTTAACACATTTAATGTTTTGATAATCAATAATAGTATAATATTTTTGTGTTATCAAAACAAGACAGAAAG
>JAIERY010000286.1 GCA_019746425.1 Cytophagaceae bacterium | reverse complement strand
ACCCACTCAGGCCCTGCAAACAAAAAAGCCAGCGACATATAAAAGAATACATTGGTCGGCATCTGGCCAATTACCTGATTGCCATAGCTTGCGACAATAATTCCAAAACAGCCCGCATAGATGGCCATCAGTTTCTGCTTTATGTCGGGATCCGGAATTTTATAAATTCTGAAAAAGCTGATGATCAGAATAGAAATCAGCACACCAAGATGCACTACAAGCCCTACTATTCCTGTCTCCGCCCAGATCCTTACGTAATGGCTATCAGTAGGGGTCTCTGCCAGAAATGTACCCGGACTAAATCTTTGCCCCCAGTATCCTGCGCTTCCTATGCCTCCGCCAAAAGGCCTGCTGCTCAGATAAGCTTTATATTTTTTCTGGTTTTCAAGTCTCACCTGAAAAGAAGGGTCTTGGGGATCAAGCGCAGTACGCATTCTCTGCACCTGATAATTTCCCTGGCCTATAAAGGTGTACTTCAATACATAAAAGACTATTCCGATTACCGCAAAACCAACAATAAGTATTTTGAAATTTTTGCTCAGAAATAAATAAGCAAAACAACCGGAAAGAGGAACAAACAATGCACCTCTCGTTCCCGAGATCATCATACCATAAAAACAGATCGCTGCAGTGAGTCCGAAAAATATTCTCCTGCCTAAATTATTTTGCCGGATGGTAAGAATGGTTGCCACAATGGCAGTAAAGCCCATAAATGCACCGAATTGTCCTGCATCGGAGAAAAAAGAAAACACTCTTAGTCTTCCAAAAAGAATATGTGTCTCTGATGCACCTGTAGCAAGCCATGCCTGCTCGGCAGCATTAAGCCCTATATACAATTGATTCATTCCATAAAGAGCGGCTATTATTCCTCCTGCAAACCAAACAGTAAACATATTATCGAGGTCTTTTTCTCTATGAAAAATCAACAATACCAGCGGCACGAGAAAAACCATATAAAATGAAATTCCTCTTACGGCATAAAACCATGCTTCAAAGCTACGCGCTTCCGGATTAAATATTTCAAGCATCGTAAACCCAAACCATACTAAAGTGAGCCATACCACCGGACTTTTAGCACGCGCCCATTCTTTTCCTTTTAAAGAAAAAATAGTCGCAAGAAAAGTGGCCAGCAAAACAAAATCAAGCGTCAAACCGAAAGGAGCAACAATATATCTTCCTAATCCATTCACTACATAGGCTACCACAAAGGCCGCAAACATTCCTGCACGCGGTTGTGCAAACATCATGTAGATAACCATACAAAAAAATGGCAAAGCAATTAATGCGAATGGAACAATAACACCTCCGGCAACGATCATCTCAGCAACAGCGATCGTAATCAAAACCAGAAAACAAAAAATAAAAACCTTCTTAATTCCTGATTCCTTTATATATGAAGCAAGCGCTTTCATGTACCTGGTGAGTAAATTTTATTAAAGCCTTTTAAGGCAAAAGATTTGCTTTCCGTATATCCTCTTACCATTACATTCTTCACAGAGAAGTTTAAATGTTTTTTCAGGTAGAAAATCCCGAATAACACTCCTGTTGAAAATGTAAATATAGAAACTACCGCAATGGCCCATACTTCACCAAGCGTATAAATGACAAGCAGGTTTCCCCCTATCTTCACCAGGAGCATGAGTAATATTTTTTGCAGGTTTCTCTTCGGCTGGTTCAACACATCCAGTGTCACACCGGTATAACGGTCAAGCGGCATCAATAAAGCAAACAAGGCAAACACCCTTAGTATATGTGCTGATTCCAGGTATTGATCCCCGCCAAGCAGCACTACAAGTTTCTCCGCAAAAATAAAACAGATCAGTACAAAAGGAATAAGCATGAAAGTGATCATACCACTGTATTTTTCAAAAAGATGTTTTAAGCCTTCTTCATTTTTCGCATTGAATAGTCTTGCAAGATTAGGCAATGCGGTAGCGACGAAGCTTCTCAAAGGTATTTCGATCACCTCAAATAATTTAGCAGGCACACTGTATATAGCAACAGAAGCCGGGCTCATCAGCGCACCGATCATAAATGTATCGGAACTTCTCAGAAGATTTGCTCCGATCATAGTACTCATGCTGAATTTTCCGAATCCGGCTATTTCTTTCATTCTTGCCTTTGAAGCATGCTTCAGATAGCTGATCCTTGTCCATTTGCAAATAATACAAACGACACTCACCAGAATATTAGCTGCGATAAAAGAATATATGATATAGTCTATTCCCTGATGAAAAACATACATATTCAGAAGAAGGAGCATGACAAAACTCCCCAGGTTGATCCACCGGATGAAAATAATTTTATTGAATTTAAAATCTGCCTGTAAAATCCAGGTAGCAAAATTGAATGGTAAAGTTGCAAGGTTTAGAATGGATACATATTTCAGGAAGAAAAGAAAACCTGCATTCTTAATATAGCTCCCGAATAAAAAATAAATAATAAGACTTAGAACTCCTATAGAAGCCGTGATAATCAAGCCAAAAGCCCATGAAGTACCGATGACTACTTTTTTTTCATGCTCATCATTAACTGAAGAAAATTTTATAAGAGGTGTCTGTAAGAATCCTGTACGCAACAGGTCAAAGAAAACTCCCAGTGTAATGAATATCATCAGGTTTCCAAAATCAGATTTTGGAAGCATCCTTGCCAGTAAGGCAAAACTTATAAAACCAAGTATTGCCGCTGAGGCATTTCCGGTAAGTGAAAGAAAATTATTGTTGGAAAAAATTTTCTTTAATAATTGCTTCATGCTGTTTTCTGATACTTTAATTCCAAATAGCTTTCGACAATGTTGGAAAACTCCTCTACTCTGTGGTTCCAGGAATTTTTTCTGGCAAGACCTATCCTGATTTCTTTTTTATCTTTATTGTCGGTCTGCAGTTCCTCACTGATTTGTCGTACAAACTGCTCTTTATCTCCTGCAAACCTTACTATTCCGTCAAACTCAGGAATGTCTGCGAAGTCTGTCATCACCACAGGTTTTCCTGCGTCCAGGTATTCGTTTATTTTTAATGGATATACGCCGCTGGTAACCTTATTTTTTAAGTAAGGAATAACACATACATCCATGCTTCTTAAAAACTGAGGTACTTCTTCAGGCCTTCTGCTTCCGTAAATTTTAACATTGGGGTATTGTTCAAGTCGCAGCCTCGCCTGTTCATTGGTAACACGGCCCACAAACTCAAACTGGCATTGCCATAATTTTTCCACAGCATAGCACATCAGATCAATATCAAAACGCTCGTCCATGCTGCCTGTATATCCGATAATCTTTACTGCATCCTTCGGCTTCTGATGAAATGCTGCAGGATTAAACACATCAAAGTCAACGCCGTTTTTCACCACATAGCATTTATCATTAACGCCGCACTTAGATCTGTAAAGCGCATCTGATGTAGTAATTACGAGGTCGGCTTTCTTCATATAATCTTCTTCTACTTTCGGGCCATGCAACTTATACCATTGGTCGCCCTTGATTTCATCGTAGCAATAATATATGTTCAGCAGTTCGTTGAAAGCGCCCGCCAATGGCCATCCCAGAAAAGGATTATATCCGTTAAGTATAATGGGATTCTCAATTTTTAATTCTTTGGCTGCCTTATGAATGGAATTTTTTACAATGCTTGCATTCAGTTTAAGAAAAAACCTGTAAGGATCATTCTGCCTGATCCAGTTGATAGGAATAACAGGCGGTGGTGTAAGCACATATACCGATGATCCTGTCTCTGTTTTTACCTCACGCAGCCTTTCCTGGATTCCCAATATTCTCTGCAGGGGAACATCTTTCTTGCCTGCCATAGAGGTCAGCACATCCTTCAGCGTATACTGATAGTCAACAAATAAAATTTTATTATGCCTGCTCAATATGTGCATCATCTTCACCACTGTATTGGTAAAAGTGCTGTCCCATGTAGTAAGAGGCATACATATAATTGAATGATTCTTTATCATACTGCCAGTTCTTTTTTCGCGATGGTTTTTTCTTGTTTTACCGGTTGATTTTTATTTATTCTTTTTTTCTTAGGAAGATCACCAAATATCTCTCTAATACCATCAGCAGATACTCTGTTTAAAATCAGTAAAGGTTCGCAGCTGCATGCCTTTCTGTACAATCTGCTCACGTAATTGTCTGTTTCAGACCATACCCTGTCTGCCCTCAATACAAGTAAAGAAACATCTACTTTCTTCACCAGCTCCACTGGCAGCTGATTTTCAGATAAAGGCGGAATTTCAATCAGTACAAAACTGTAGTCTTCAAATTTTATTTTTTCACCAGGAATTAAGTCCTGCGGATTTTCTTTATTGATCAAATCATTGGAAGTATGATACTGCTTTAAATCAAGCGAAGGATCTCCCAACCTGTGCTCTGACATACCACTTACTTTCTGGCTAACAGATTCAGGATACATGAATAATACTTTACCTTTGATCTCGCTTAATTTATTTGCAAGCTTATAAGCGCACCAGGTTTTTCCTTCCTCACTCTTGGCGCTGGAAATCATAATGAATTTTGTAGAATTGGCATTTCCTCCTCTTTGCCTGATCTCCAGAATGATTGCACTGATAGCCTGTTCCATCAGGCTTGACTCCAGGTATTCAAGATCGAATGTTCTTTCTCTCTTTCTCATAAGAGGCAATGCACCCACAAGCTTTAAAGCTGTAAGCTCTTCTGCTCTTGCAGGAGTGCGTACTTTGTTGTCGAAAAACTGAAATGCGAGCAATACACCGAAAATCAAAATGAAGCCTGCTACAAAAGATCCCATCACCATCACCATCCTTTTGGAGGCTTTTGGCTGTAGGGGAAAATAAGGGCTGTCGACAATTTTAACATTAGAGGCAAGTTCAATATTTTGCTGTCTCTGTTTGTTAATATTATAAGCGCTCAGCTGTTCCATATATTCTTTTTCTGCTACATCAATTTCTCTTTTTAATCTGCTCAAGGTAGCGCCCAGCGGTGCATACTGATCGTATACTTTATCAAAGCCTTGCAATTCTTCTTCCATTATTTTTAATCGCGCAGAACTTTCATCCAGAATAAGAATATTCTCCAGCCATTGAGTCATCAGATCATTGGCAGGAAGCCCTTCCGTAGAAGTTGTCATCTTATACAACTCAGCAATGATTTGTCTGATCTCCTCCTTAACCTGTTCTGCTTGTCCTTTTACCTTAGCTAATTCAACAGGCTTATCTTTATACATCTGGTTGTTGGCAATCTTATAATTCAGCTCAGCCAGTTCTTGTCTTTTTGCCAATATTTTTTCATTGGTTTCCATTATTCCTTTTCGAAGCTGCAGCCTGGTCTCAAGATTCCTTACTGAAGCTTCGGCAGCGCTCTTTATCATCTTTTGCTCTTCGATAGCTTCCATAAGATTTTGCTTAGCGCTTGAAATATTTCTTGTCTGCTCTTCGTAATTGATAATCTTATTGCGGACCTCAAAATTTTTCAGCTTATCTTCTGCGGCCTTTAATTTATTATAAGATTCTTTGGTGTGCTCATTAAAGTAGGTGACAACATTTTTAATCTCACCGCTTTTAAGATCTTTATACCTCCTGATAAATACTTCAGAAAGTATCTGTAAAGTTTGCTGGCATATGGCAGGATCATTTGCCGTATAGGATACTTCCAGCATATCACTCTGATCTTTTCTCTTCGCCACTATCTTTGAACTGATCGTATTCACTCCATACACTTCATAGCCTGAATTAAGCATTGACTTCACCGCATTATTACCGCTCGCAGTTTTATATCCATAAATCACTTTAACAGCTTCTTCAAAATCAGCCGCTTCACGTATTCTTTTCTCCATGGTATCAGGCATTAACTGTCTGACCCTGTAAAAATTTTCTGCGGAAACTATCCTGTCATCGGGCTTCTCAAGGCGAAGGTGCGTGGCAAGCAATCTTATTCCTACTTCCTCATAAGTTTCTCTTGCCTTCACAGTGGTAAGAAAATTATCGAAGGCATTATTGACCGCATTATGATCCAGCCTTGGATTCTCTTCGGTGGTAAGATTAAAACCACTGGCGATACCAGTGTAAATCATAAAGCTGGAACTGTATTCCTTCTTTTCATTTTTGGTTTTGTAATAAACCAATGCAGCCAACATTGAAGGAAAAATAATAAGTAAAAGAATATTTCTTCTGAGTATTCTTAGTATATCACTTAGTTTCATCTTTTTTTCATTAAGCTTATTAAATCTACTCCTACCAGATCTTCAAACTGAAGATAAGTTGAACGGAAATTGCTTTTCGCCAGTTCAAATTCCGCTTCAGCTTTTACAGCCATATCGCTGACACTTGCATATGCCTCAAGGGAAGTGCTGCCTTCCCTGAACTGTTTTTCACCGAGTTGCTGGAGAACACCGAGATTCTCCTTCGCAGAGGTTTTTATTTTTAATATTTTCTGAGCCGCGATAAGACGATTATACTCTTCAATTACTTGTCGCCTTAGCTGCATTTCCGTCTCCTCTTTTTTATACATGGACGCATTATACTCAGCTTGTGTCCTTTTGATCTGAAATTTCCTGGCGGTGAAATCACTTAATGGAATGTTAACGTTTACTCCGTAGCGATAGCCGTTTAATATGTTATTCTGCCCATTATTAGATCCTGCAAGCACCAATCGCTGATTTCCTGAGGCATAGTTGGCAAAACCGGTAACATTATTATGCCATCTTCTTTTTGCCAGCTTTATATCATAACGCTCGGCATCGATCATCACGCTGTCATGTTTCAGGTAAGGCGAATTTTTCAGGGCAATTTCTATAATGCTATCAAGAGAGATTAACTGGTTCTCAAGATCTATGCCTGCATCGGAAATTCCAGCAGCTGGAGCCAGTGCATTGCTATCGGGTTTTTGAGCAAGCAAATCTCCGGAACATAGAAATCCGGATATCAATAAAAGGGTCAACCATTGACGTAAAATGTTTCCCATAAATTCTCCTCCTTAAACATTCTCTTTCTGGAAGAGCGCCGGAATAGTTTTTAGAATAATCTGTATATCTCTCCAGAAGGAATAATTTTTTGCGTATTCATTATCCAGCTGCATACGTTCTTCCTCAGACATATCTGATTTGCCTCTTTTGGTGACCTGCCACAAACCTGTAATTCCGGCAGGCGCAAGGAATCGTAATGCAAACTGATCTGTTGTAATTTTTTCTGCCTCGTATAAAGGCAATGGCCTGTTACCTACTATTGACATATCACCTTTAAGCACATTAAATAATTGCGGCAATTCATCAATGCTTGTATTGCGTAAAAATTTTCCAATCTTAGTAACTCTTGGGTCATTACTAATCTTTAAGAAGGTAGCATCTGCTTTTTCCTTCTTATTTTCTATGTGAACTTTCTCGCATACTGCCTTGCCATCCAGGTAAAGTATAGACTGACAGCATAATCCCTGCGATTTGCATTCGCTGCATTTAGGATCTATAGTCGGACTACCATTTGCAGATGAATATAATTTCTGATACTGATCCCAGATGTATTGGCTTACATTGGTAAGCTTCAGATCATCCATAAGTTTCATCACTGCTTCGCCGGTCTTCTCTGTTTTTACAGAAGTCGCTATTACCTGTCCTACGACTTTTCCATCCTGGCATAATTCTGTAACAACCTGTTTTTTCTCTGTTTTATCGGCTTTGTATTGATTTAAATGAGACAGGTCTTTCAGCTTCTGATCAGCTCCGACAAACATGGATCTGAATTTGTAGAAGTTAAAAATATTATATCCTGTGCCCGCCCTCCTGGAACTATAAAATATAGGTCCTTTCGATTCCAGTCTGATCAAAAGTGCAATCACCAGAAATATCGGTGTAAGAAGAAGTAATGCCGTAAAAGAAACAATAATATCAAATGCCCTTTTTGCAATTGGCATTTTATATTGCGGAATATTTTTTCTTGCTTCGATCTTTTTCTTCCTCGCGCCATTCAATGCATTTTTAATAAGAAAAGAAGTGCGCAGTTTAAAGCTTTCCTTATCGAAATTCGGTTCAAACAATTCCGACACCTGCTCCCTGATCAATTCTTTTCTGATAACATCATCGATGTTATCTACAATGAAAATAAAAGGTATGTTTTCATATTTCTGATTGGCACGCAGGAGCTTCAGCAAAGGCAGGCCATTGGGACTATTCACTTTGCCGCGTGATACTACCGCATTGATTGCGCCGCCTTTATTGATCCAATCATAAAATTTGAAACCGTTTTCAAAAACGTATACCGAAAAATCTTCAGACGATTTTTTCAGAAAGTCTTTAACTTTTTCGGTATCGTTTTCTATATAAGCTATTTTGTTCTTATCACTCATATGCTTTTATATGATCTTTTGACTATATTTTCCACTCTCGCTTCCAGTTCTTCCGGATTAAAAGGTTTTATCAGATAATCATCAGCGCCTAATCTCAGACAATTGATTTTAGTATTGCTGTTTTCATAACTTGATAAAACAATGAGAGGAATATCTTTGAAGAAGCCGCTGGCTCTTAAATGCCTGATAAATTCAAATCCATCCATTTCAGGCATGTACAGATCTGAGATGATAACATCTGGCAAATTACCTTCCTGCATCCACTCCAAAGCTTCTCTCCCGTTTTGTTTTTTCACGACATTATATTGTCTGCACAAAGTACAGTTGATTATATCTAATGTTGAGTTTACATCATCTATTGCAAGAAGTGTTTTATGTTTCGTATTGCTATTGATTTGTTTTCCTTTTGTTAAAACTTTAGTTTCCATAATCTTCACATATTTCCCATTTCACATTTCGCTCTGAAACCTCTGAAAACCTCGCTATTCTTCGCTTTCACATTTTCAGATTATTAAAGAACTTACATTAATTCAACTGGAATGATTGATAATTGTTCTGGTGGATTTTTGATCTGCGGAAAACCACAGTAAGGGGAGAAAAAATAATTACAGATTGGCTCTTAAGAATAAATAACTAAAGAGTAAGGAACTTTGTTTTCAGGTAAAAAAGTCTGAACCCCGAAAAAATCGGGACAAGCCTCTGCTGGCGCATTCTATGAGAAAGTCTCCTGTTGTTTTAAGTCTTCCGTAGGGTATTATCTCTTGTTCTCTATTTATCATTCTCTCCCGCCCACCTCCTTAAAATCCTTCGGACTTTTGATAAGTTATAAACTTATCTTTTATTCAA
>JAIERY010000209.1 GCA_019746425.1 Cytophagaceae bacterium | reverse complement strand
AAGAAAAAAGAAGCAAAAAAGAAAATCTTTATAGTAATAATAGTCTTAGATTATTTATATGGTGTAAATCTAAAGGTAATTTCTATGTAAGCTATACTTATGACTTTAAATATAAATCTGAGAATACGGTAACTTTTAATCTAACCATCAATCAGAAAGATGGGAAATACAGATATACAATTACCGATTTTAAAATCTATAATATTAAGACGGGCCCAAAGACTGCACAACCTGTGGAAACAGAATATCAGAAAATAAAATCTGGTAGTAAACAGGAGTTTGCAAATAAATTTACTGAAGAGGTCAATAATATTATTGAAGAAATGAAGAAATACATGTCCTCAGGAAGCTCAGGCGATAAAGACGAATGGTAGCAGCCTTTCAGGCCACACAAACATTTCAATTAAAAAAAATGTTTTATATTTAAATTGCACTAATTTTTATAAACAATTTTTAAGTCCCCTAAATGAGTAAAATCAATTCAATACTGCTAGTTGATGATGATCAGATTAATAATTTCATTAACAGGAGAATCATCAAAAAGCTTAACATTGCTGAAGAAGTAAATGTGGCGCTGAATGGAGAAGAAGCTCTTAATTATATTCAAACGTTCTGCGATCAAACCGGTCATTGTCCTGAGCTGATATTACTGGACATTAACATGCCTGTTATGAATGGCTTTGAGTTCTTAAATGAATTCAGTCACCTGCAGATGAAAAATAAGAGCAATGTTAAAATCATTGTGCTTACTACTTCTACCAATCCTTCTGACCTACAAAAATTAAAAGAATTCAGTGTAAAGGGTTTTGTAAATAAACCCCTTACTGAAAAGAAAATCCTGGAGCTGATCAATCAGGAAGGTTAATTATCAAATACCAGGTAATGAGGCAGAGATAATTCTTTGGTAGATAATATTACATACTCATCTTCTCTTGTCCTTCCAACAATATGCACATCCCAGTGTATGTTACCGATTTTAACAATTTTAATTTCCTGTAAATGCCCTGCCAGATAATTTTCAAGCACTTTGTATTGTTCTACCCTTTTCTTCTGGTCTTCACTTAACCATGAATGCGTTTTAACAAGAGAATTAAAATATTCCCTGAAGGAAATTTCCTTGATACTGAATTCTCCCTCAGAGGCCTGGTCATTGCTGAACAATTGATAAAATGGAGAATTATTTTTCCCGATTCCACTTACAAAATAGGGCGATATCGCGTCACTGAAATGCAGTAAATCTTTTACAAGAAATTCTATTTCTTTAATAATAGATAAAGTGTTAGCATGAAGCATAATGACATTTTTATATAAGCTAAAATAGCTTTCTGCCATTACCTGAATTTAATGCCTGCGTTAAAAAATTGTTAAAAAAAATATTAATAAATTGACCGACAGACCATTATCTATTGCGGCTTAAACAAAAAAGGGAGCTTACGGCTCCCTATTATATATCGTAATGAAGTATTAATATTTCAACGGATCAAAAGCAAAATTGAAGAATAAGAGTTGCCCTACAAAAACCATAGCCACAGATACACAGCATAGGACAGTAATAGCTGCAAGCTTTCCTTGCTTAACTTCCTTATTAGGACTGATAACTCTTGGCAGAGACAGGATAACACCACAATACACTCCAAGGATAAAACCAGTTACGATCAGAATTGAACCAAGTGTGATTAACATATCTTTTAAGGTTAAAAATGATGATGCTAAGATATAGGAATTTTAATAATGAGTCAATGTTATAAAAGAAATTTTACAGGGTATGATCCTATTTGCTGCAATGAGATTGTTCCTCGTAATAGCTCAAAACCTTTCTTTTATAAAAGTAATCGTATTTGGCTCTGGACAGCAGGAGCTGAGAATTTAAATAAAGATTGGAGGTATAGCTGAATTCGGTAAAGCTGATTATGCCTGCGGTATATGATTTTTCAGAAAAGATATACTGAGCCTTCAAGGCTTCTGCCTGTTTGTTCAATGCCCAGTATTTTTTATAGGAAGAAGAAAGTTCCAGATAAGCTTCCTGTATCTTTTGTTCTATTTCCTGATTTACCTGTTTTAATTCATTTTCCCTTAACCGCAAATCAATCTGGGAAATATCAATATTATTCTGGTACTGGAATCTGTTAAATATCGGAACACGCAGATTAAAGCTGATGTATTCTGATAAATTCTGGCGGAACTGTATCGGTTGCTCAGTTTGAATAAGACTCGAACTTTTAGTAAGGACACCTGTTTCCAGTACCAGAGAAGGATACCTGTAGGATTGAGCCTGCTTCAGGGTATATTGCCTGGCATTTACCCGGTACTTCGCTGCATTAACCTCGGGTAAAAAAAACTGCGCATTACTGCAAAGTGTATCGTAATCAATTAGCGAAAGCGAATCGGGTATACCGCTTACCAAAGCATCATCAATCTTTAATATTTTATTTTCACGAATACCCATAGCCTGGCGGAGTTCCAGGTTTGCACGCAGGTAATCATTGGATGCACTTACAATAACAACATCCTGCATCGTCATTTGTGATTCAAGCAAAAGTAATTCTCTCCTATGCACAATGCCTTTTTCTACAAGTCCTTTAGCCAGCTCATATTGTTGTATTACCTGAATCTTCTGCTGTTCAGCAATCCGTTTTTGTTCCGAAGCCAATAACACTCCATAGTAAGAAGCAACGATTTGTAAAGTTACCTGGTTATTTATTGCCTGGAGGTCGGAAGCGGATGCATTGTACAGCTCCTGATTTTTCTTGATGCTGTAATAATTGAGTCCCCCGTTGAAAATTGTCCATTCCGCCTCTATAGATCCTGTATAAATTTCACTATTTCTGGTAGTAAGAATATTGGTTGTCGGATCGACAAACAAACCCCAGTTGTGAATATTTCTGAGCCTTCCTTCTATTGTTGGAAGAAATAAATTCTGTGAATTGATTAAATTAACCTGAGCCTGGTCTTTTTCTAAAGTGTACTGCTGAACCTTGAGGTTATTCTGTAAAGCATAATTTATGCAGGCATCGAGGCTCCAGATCTGAGAGATATCCTGACCGGGAGCCACAAAAGGGAAAGCAAAAAGAATAACAAGTATTCTTTTCAAATGAAAAAATCCGGTAAGTTTAATCTTATCTATCATTGAAAGACTATTCTTCATCAAAGAATAAATTGGCGTACTTTACTCCCGCAGCCGCTTTTATTTCCTTAATAAACTTCTGACTGTTATCCTCGCTTTTTAATTTTACATAATAGGAAACTTCGAGCATATCGTTGCCAGCCTCTCCTACCGCCTTCACATTTACTACCTTGAACCTGCTGCAATATTTATTTAATACAGGTTCAATAACATTCTGTTCCCCGCCTGAAAGCATCAGCTGCAAAAGAAAATCTCTTCTTTTGGGAGCAGAAATATTTAATTTGACAATAAGGTAAAAAATTATTCCTATTACCAATGTGGAAGTGAGGGCCACGTTCATAGAGTCACGTCCGCAGGCAAGACCAATCCCTAAAGAGAAAAATATAAAAATAATATCCTGGATATCTTTGACCGCTGTTCTGAAACGGATAATGGACATGGCTCCTACCAACCCGAAGGCTGCAGCAGTGTTATCGCCGATCACCATGATCACCACAGTGGTAATCATAGTTAAAAGGATAAGAGAATTTACAAATGTTGTAGAGTAACTAAGTCCCTTATAGGTCAACCTGTAAAATACAGAAATAATGATCCCGCATAACAAAGCAACCAATAGCCTTCCTAAAACATCTTTATATGTTAAAGCAAAGTAAGATATATCAGTGATTTCCTGATTAAACATTTTTTATATTTTAAACTTCATTAAAAGCAGTTCTTGCAAAGCTCATAGGAGAAAATCTCATGCGACTATGAGTTGCATGGTGAATATCCAGTCCGGAAGAATACTTAGATATAGCTTCAAGCCGCAGGTGAAATTCTTCCACGATTGATCTTGCCCATACCGGCATGATTTCAAAATATTTAATTTCCACTATAAAGTACCCGGGCGTAATCGCCTTATTCCTTGCTTCGCTATATAATTCATCTACAGTAGGATAAATTGTGGTACGTACATTTTTATCAAACGTAATCCTTACGCCCGCATCAAATTTTCCGTGATATGCTTCCCTGTCATATACGACAAGATTCACAGGTTTTAAATTTTTTTTAAAATAATGATGCATGAATTTATTGGCATCTTCCAGCGCTCCGGGAAATTTAGGTCCCTGGATAATATAATCTTCGATATTACCGGTGAGCAAAAGATCTTTTAAATTTTCCACCAGTAATGTAGCCCTATGCTTTTTAATTCTATTGCCGAGCTTTCTTTTTATTTCAAGAAATGCAATGTCTCCTGCTTTAAAAGTATCATACACTCTTATACGGAATTTATTTCTGTTCTCAAGCCCCTCCTTTTTCTCATAGTAATAATCCATAAAAGGCGTATCATAATAAATGCTTCTTACCGTGTATTGACTCAAACCTCCCTGTCTCGCTTTCAAATGCACATCAGGATTCACAAAGGGAGTAAGCCTCTCCCTGATTTCATCCAATTTTGAATTTGGCAAATAATATTTCCTCTCGTAGCGAAGCATCAGCGGTAAAACAATCCCTCCATAACTCTTTTACTATACTCAAAAACTGTTAATTCTCCGCAGTTGATAACTGTCATAGAAAGAATACCCGGAAGTATCTCTGCGCATTTATTATTATTATCCATGATCGCAGTCGCATATACCGCCTGCTTGCCATTGATTACCTGAATGGCATTATCTATCTCTACTATAGTTGCCTCCATCTCACAATCAGAATTAAAAAGCTTTAAGGTAACTTTTTGTCCGAGCTTTACATATTTAAGCTCCTTTAACTGCACAGGAGTAACAATTATAAAACGGGATGTGTCCACTACATTGGCCAGGATTTCCAAAGCAGCATTTCTTCCTTTCTTATGTATCAGAATACCAGAAAATGGAGAAGTGATTTCCATCTCCCCTTGTCTGTCTTTTAAGCCCCTGATCTGATTTTCCAGTAAAATGATTTTTTCCTTTGACAACTTCAGCTGTTCAGGTTTTTCCCCGGTAGAAATGCTGGTTAATTTTGCCTGTGCAAGCTCATAATTAATACGGCTCACTTCGTAATCATTGAGCGCTTTATCATAATCCTGCGGAGCAATTAAAGAGTCTTCATAAAGTTTTTTTTGTCTTTCAAGAAGTTTCTTCTGGATATCGAAATTTTCCTTTGCCAGTGTCAAGGAAGATTGAGCTTCGCTGACTGTCTGAGGTTTTTCTCCTGTGGCATACACATCGTACATTGCCTTTTCCACTGCAAGTTCACCTTCCAGCTGTACAATAAGTCTTTTCAGATCATTGGAATACAAACGACCTATTTTCTCTCCTTTTTTGATATATTTCTTCTGAAGTATTCCACCTTCAAGTTCAAAATCAAAAATATCTCCTCTCTTGATTTCTCTCCCCCCATATGCACTGATAATTCCTAAAAGATGATCTTTGATGGTAGAAGTAATCCTCCCGTCTTCTGTTCTGGCAAGTTCCCATTCCTTTTCCGAATATACCCTGCCGGCGGAAGTGACCCTGTAATTAACTTTCATTGGGAGCAGAATTCCTGAAATGATTATAACAGCAATAATGTATAGGTATTTCCTGCTGAATTTCATTGTACACTTGTAATATCTAAATAATACAGATTGGCATCGACTGTTGAATTTTTTTCATTCGACATAAAAACTATATTATCATCATAAAAACTAACTCCTTCCAATTGCCCAAGGGTGGTAATGGCTCCTGTTTCGACTAAAAATTTTTTTCCTGAAAAGAATGCTGAGCCGTTAAAATCTTTTAATATCCATAGGAATGTTTTTCCACTATCCTTGTTCTGTCCTGCCAAAACTACCTTGTTGCCGCTCGGAGAAATATCGGCATCGGTGATTAAGCCTTTGCTATCAAAAATTCCCCTGAGCCTTGCTTCATAAGAACCAGGTTGTGCGGGAATTTCATATAGGTAAGTTTTTTTATCCCCATGGTTTTTGGTAAAGACATAGAGATAGCCGTTAAAATACAAAAGCGCTTCGGCATTATAATTTGTATTTGTATTTTTACGAAAATCTGTTTGTTCAGGATAGATATATTCAATCACTTCAAACGAAGCGGTATTGACAGGATTGTATACAGCAGGTTTGGGAACCATATAAATTTTTAAATCCATTCTGCTTCCATCATTATTGCCAATATCACCTATAAAAAAATGGGTGGCGCTAGCACTTAGTGCTTCAAAATTGACTCCGCTGATACCGGGAACCTCAATCTCTTCTTTCTGGTTGCCGGTAACCATATCGATACTGTAAATTTTCTTTTCATCCTGTTTGTCTATGATTGTCCAGGTGCGTAGGTCTTTATACTTCAGGGCAGAATTTGGGGCAAACTGAGAAGCGAGCTGAGTAATGATTGTAGGACCAAGTGAATAGGCCGGATAGGTGCAGGAGCCATCATCCACTTTTGCCTCAGGATCATAGCTGATTGAGCCCGGGTCAATACAACCCTTTTTTGAACTGCATGCAGAAAAGTAAAAAAATATAATAACAGCCCAAATAAGGGTGTTATATCTCACCAAAATATGATGCCCCATTAACGGTAATTTAACATAACATGCTTGTAAAAATACATCTTTTTATTACAGATTTCAAGTTAAAACACAGGAATTTCTTGGAAATATTTTAGATTTGTAGCTAAGAATATTGAATCAAAATTAACTTAATTTGCACACATGATTCTTCGGGCCGTCTTTTTATTCTTAGTTGTTTTCTTCTCTCGATTTTGCCTTGCACAAACCAATGATACAACATCGAAAAAATCTCTCATAAAACATATTCGTCCGGGATTTAATTACCACTTACAGGTATCTCATCTGGACATTGCCCCTTTTTTAAGTCTAAATTTGACTAATAGAATTCAAACAGGAATAGGCTTAAATTACTTATATCATTACAGAAACAGCATAAGAAAAGGAAAAAGTAGTTTTGGAGTAAATATTTTCAGTAAAGTTTTTATTACTCCAAAAATATTCACTCATGCAGAATATCTGTATTCAGATGTCGCTTACCTTAATCAATTGATCTACGAATATACCAGGGTAAGGAAAGCTGATATCATGGTGGGTGGCGGCTATATGCAACCTTTATCCGATAATATTGTCTGTTATTTAATGGCATTATACAATATCAATCACAGCACTGAATCGCCTTATAAAAATAGGATTTTATTAAAGGCCGGACTGATGTTTTAAAGAGCTAGAAATTATGAAAAAATACACACTTAAGTATTTGATTTATTTCGTATTAATAATAACTATTTCAAGTAATAGTTTATACTCTCAATCAAATATTGTCATTACTGAATTCATGTATAACCAGCCAGGCAATGACACACTGGAATACATAGAATTATACAACCGGGGCATAAACCCTGTAAACCTCAATGGTTATACCTTTACCGATGGTGTAAACTATACCTTTTCAAACTATAATCTTGCACCAGGCGGCTATGTGGTGGTGGCAAAGTATCCTAATTATGCAAACTCATTTTATGGCATTACCGCCCTTCAATGGACATCGGGCGACTTAAGCAACTCGGGAGAAAAGATTATATTAAAAGATCCTTCCGGAAATATAGCTGACTCTTTAGAATATGAAGATAATTTTCCCTGGGATCCCAATGCAGATGGCGACGGCGCTTCACTGGTTTTATGCAACCCTTATGATAATAATGCAATGGGATATAATTGGGTTGCCAGCAATGAATTTGTTGCTATTTATAACGGCGGTCTGATCTTTGGAAATCCGGGAAGAGGAAATACATCCTGCACTGCTCCGGGAGAAATTTTTCCTCCGAAAGTGAAAAAGGTTACCGTTGTAAACCAAACGACTTTAAGAGTAAGATTCAATGAACCCGTATCGGTAAGCAGTTCCCAAAATACCTCTAATTATACAGGCATACCAGGAATTTCCTCTGCGATAAGATCTGCCTCAATGGACTCCGTAACTTTAACTTTAGCAATACCCCTTACGATAGGATTCGTTGATACTTTGTACATCAGCAATATTGCAGACACTACCAATAATACCATGACAAGCACTAAAGCGGAAGTGGTTGTATTTAATAATACCATAGCCAGCCTTGCTATTACCGAAATAATGTACAATAACGGAGGAAATGACACCTTAGAATTTATAGAAGTATATAATAAGGGCTTAACCACTGCTACCGTCGGCGGATATAAATTTACCGATGGTGTAGACTTTATGTTTCCAACTATGACCATTAACCCGGGCCAGTATGTTGTGATTGCTGTCTCCCCTTCCCTTGCCAATGCATTTTTTGGAATTTCAACAACACTGCAATTTTCCGGTGCTTTGATTAATAATGGAGAAAAGCTTACTATCAAAAATACTACCGGTGATGTTATTGATAGCTTAACATATTCCAACACCTGGCATTGGCGAACAGATCCCGGCGCATCGCTGGTTCTCTGCAACCCACTATCAGATAATTCCATTGGAAGCAATTGGGGGGCATCAGGAAATTTCGTGGGCACTTATCAGACCTACAATGTATATGCCAGTCCGGGAGCAGCGAATGCGGATTGCTGGCTGCTTGGGACAACATCGGCAGACGTTGAAGATTTACTTTCTATCTATCCTAATCCCTCCACAGGAAGATTTGAAATAAATTGTGAGACAATCAATGGTCAAAAAGAAATTATTATAAGAAATACACTGGGCGAGGCTGTTTTCTCTTATACCACAGAAGACAACAAAAGGTATATAGACCTGTCTCATCTGAGCAAAGGCATCTATTTTGTACTGGTAAATGATTTTAAAAACAATCGCACCTTTACAGAAAAAATTATAGTAGAATAATATCATCACAAAGAACAAAAAGTGGATCACATTTATTTTCTGGGGAGTAACCTCATTAGGCAAATAATTTCTCCAATCTAAACAGGAAGATTTTCACATCAGTAACC
>JAIERY010000184.1 GCA_019746425.1 Cytophagaceae bacterium | reverse complement strand
AAAGTATTTCCATGAAAAGCACGTCAGGTACGCCGCATAGAATATAAAAGTATACTATTTTATGCTCCTATTAATAAATCCTTATACTACAGCAAACCCACTTTCTTCTACGCCTGCATTTTCAACCAATATTAATAACGGCGACATTTCTATTCGTCCGACTACAGTGGGACAAAGAACGGTTACTGCCTTACGGGTGGAGGAATACAGAAACGGACAATTGATTGGTAGCGTAATGAGAGATCTTCAACTCATTGTAATCAATTGTAATAATAATCTGCCGACGCTGAGCGGAGTAAATGGCACAACGAATTACACTGTAAATGTTTGTGCAAACTCTACCATCTGTTTTGACATTTATGGAAAAGATATTGATAGCGCCACCCAGAATATTACTATGGCCTGGAACGGCGCCATTGCAGGAGCAAGTTTTATTGTCGGAGGTGCCGCAAACAGTCCTGATGGAAGATTTTGCTGGAGTCCGACAAGCGCCAACGTCGGAACTAAAATATTTACAGTGACGGTAGAAGATAATGCCTGTCCGATAATAGGAACGCAAACATATTCCTATACCGTCAATGTATTAACGGCTCCTTTAGTGCTTCTTCGAAGTGACACAACAATTTCATGTGGTACGACAATTCCTCTTACGCCTACTGTATTCGGAGGGAATCCTGGTTTCACGTATTTGTGGAATAGCGGAGAAACGAGTCAAACTGTAAATAAATCAACAGGCTTTTACAGATTAACAGTTACAGATACAAGAGGGTGTATCGGCAAGGATTCTGTAAATATCAATGGTGGGATTGTGCCGAATTTTTCAAATACTCCGGGTTGTGCAGGGAAACCTACGAGCTTCACCGATCTTTCTACAAGCCTTGGAACAAAAAACAGCTGGCAATGGAATTTCGGCGATGGAGGAACATCCACTCTCCAGAATCCACAGCATACATATAATGCTGCAGGAACATATAATGTAACTCTCACTGTAGGGGATAATTTAAGCTGTTCGGCGTCTTTGACATTTCCTGTTATTATATGTAATCCACCTACTGCAGCATTTAATTATAACGGACAGTGCGAAGAACACCCTATTAGTTTTACCAATACATCTACAGGCATATGCACCCTAACATCGTGGGTATATGATTTTGGTGATGGCACTACTCAGTCATATGGAACAGACCCAGGCATTGTTACCAAATCTTATAATAATCCTGGCACATTCAATGCAACTCTTATAGTAACCAATGCAAACGGATGCTCTGATACCGCTACACAGTTTATAGTAATTATTCCCCGGCCAACTGCTGATATTATAGAATCAAGTTTCTTTTTTGCATGTAACGATCCAGACACAGTATTGCATGCAACAGCGGTCGGAGGAACGCCTCCCTATACTTACAGCTGGAATACAGGTTCAACAGGACTAACTACAGCGGCAAATTCCATTGGCTCATATAGTTTTACAGTTACCGATGACAATGCATGCAGTCATACAGAAAGCATTAATATTTCCGACCCACTTTCTCCGGCCTTTACTTCCAGTCCGTACTGCAATACCGGAGACATCATTAATTTTACAAGTAATGGAAGCTCTAACTGGCCGGTTACAAATTATAATTGGAATTTTGGAGACGGCACTCCCGTTTCTACCATGCCTAACCCAAGTCATTTATACACGCAGGAAAAAATATATTCAGTTAAGCTTAAGATTACAGATAATACCGGGTGTATAGACAGTGTTAGCAACAATGTGATCATCATGGTTCCCGACAATGTGTTTACTGTCAGCGAAGACACTGTTTGTTTTGGCCAGAGCATCACAGTAACAGGGCCTAAAGGGCCATTTATAAATTCGTGGGTATTGAACTATGACAATGGCAATACGCCTTCCACTCAGAATATTCCTTACGGCGATACAACATTCAGTTATGTCCAGCCTCAATGGCCATATACTTATCCGACAGCAGGAAGCTATAATTTTCTAATGAATGTTGTTTACAACAATGGGCAGTGTATTAAAAATTATGATACCATTTTTGTAGTACACCCTCAATTGACGGTGGACTTTAACTGGAATCAACAGTGCGCAGGTGTACAGACAAATTTCACCGGAAGCCAGGTCGGAGGAACCAGTCCGGTGGATACATGGGATTGGGATTTCGGCAGCACAACTTCTGCGATTCAAAATCCATCGCTTACATATCCTGTAACTGGTCTTGGTCCTGTGAGCTATATGGTTACCCTGGATGTTAAAGATTTTAACAATTGCACAGGCTCTGCAACCAAGGCAGTAAGGATGACGGAAGTTGCCATGCCATGCATTTCCAAAACAGGAAATTGTCTGAACGATGCATTTAATTTTGCTTCAGCAGGCACCTGCGATACTTTTGAAAACGTTTCGAGTCAATTGTGGGACTTCGGCGATGGCGCAAGCTCAAATCTTGAATCACCATACCACCAGTATGCAGACACTGGAGCATATGTAGTTGAAATGGTTGCCATCAGCTCTGAGGGATGTAAAGACTCTGCAACGCTTAATGTTTCTGTATTGCCGATTCCTCAGGCGAAGTTTACCTTTGATACAGTCTGTCTTGGCGCTCCAACAGTATTTAACAGCGATTCAAGTAAAGCCGCGTTGCCTTCACAAACAATTACCGGGTGGCAATGGAATTTCGGCGATGGCAGTACTTCTGCTTTAGCCGATCCGTCGCATACTTATGCAACCTCAGGGAGTCATACGGTAAGTCTGGTAGTAACCAGTACCAATACCTGTACTGATTCTTTGACCGATAATAATGTATTTGTGCGCGATAAACCTATCGCTGGATTTTTTGTAGATCCGGCAAATATGTTTGCGTATCAGCCGGTGCCTTTCACAGACCAGTCTATGAACTCCGTAAAATGGTTGTATAATTTTGGCGACGGAGATACTTCCAGTCTTCCTTCTCCGACACATACTTATAATATAGTCGGAATCTATACTGTAAAGCAAGTAGTCTATAATGCGCTGAACTGTGCAGACAGCATCACTGTCACTGTAGATCTGAACGCACACCTTACGGTGCCCAATGCATTCAGCCCGAATGGAGACAATACCAATGACAAGTTCGATCTTTTACATAAAGGAATTGTGAGCCTTACAGAATTCAAAATTTTTAACAGATGGGGTGAAGTTGTTTTTGAAGGGCCAGGAGATCTCAGCTCCTTCTGGGACGGAACATTCCGCGGCGTGGAACAGCCGGTAGGAGTGTATGTTTATTACATTGTTGGAAAAACAGTGTATGGCGATGAGATCACATTGAAAGGAAACCTTACTCTTTTAAGATAAGACAGAATGAAGAATTATAAGAAATCAGAAGTTAGAAATTGGAAGTTGGAAAATATCCAGCCTCTAACTTCTAGCCTCTTGCTCATGAAGCGAAGTATATTTACAATAACTCTTATTTTAATAGGTGCGGTTGCCTTCTCGCAGGACATGCACTTTTCCCAGTTTTATAATTCTCCTCTGACATTAAATCCTGCCCTTACAGGCAAGATGAAAGAAGACTTCAGATTTTCTTTGATACACAGAAGACAATGGAAGCAGATTAATTCCCCTTATATGACTTCTGCTATTGCAGGAGATGTTAATTTCAGAGTGGGTGATGCGAGCAAAAATCAGAAAGTCGGGGCAGGAATACTTTTTATGAATGATGATCTTGGTGATGGTATTTTTAAAAATCAAAGCATCATGTTATCGGGTGCTTTTCATAAAACAATTGGCAGTCAGATGCGCCATAAAATATCGCTGGGAGCGCAGAGTGGGTTTATAAAAAAAACCTTACTTCTGCCGGTCTTTATTTCAGAGATCAGATTGTGAATTATCAATATGATCCTGCTACAGCCACAGGAGAGCCTGTGTTAGGTAATGGATTCGGCTATGTGAATGTAAATGCAGGAGGGTTCTGGAATTTTATTTTTACACCTAAGATAGAATTTTACGCCGGAATTTCTGTCTATAATCTTACCAGCCCTAAAGAAAGAGCTTTTGTCAATCTTATGGATCCTAACACTTTGAAGAAACGCTCAGTATTCACCGGAGGGATGAACTATAAGCTGTCCGAAAGATTTTCTGTTTTACCAACGGTATTGTATATGAGGCAATCGGGCGCCGTCGATTTAATTGCAGGTTCTTCAGTAGGATATGTGATGGGTAATTTTACATTTTTAGGTGGAGCATATTACAGAACCATAGATGCTTTAATATTAATAGGAGGGGTTAAGTATAAAAACTATCATCTTGGTTTAAGCTATGATGCGACTGTTTCCAGTTTGCCTGATGTTAAGACCGCACCTAATGTGGATGACGATGTAAAAGTAGGAGCATTTGAAATATCTCTGATCTACACCGGCTTCCTGAAGCGGCCTATTCCACATAATACATCTATCCCCTGCAGATTCTTTTAGCATATGAACCCGGAAAAATTAAAACTTTCGTTTTGTCTTGTCGTTTTGTTCAGTCTTATTTCCATTAAGTCATGGAGCCAGGACAGGAGAGTAGAAACGCTAAGCTATCACAAGCAATACAGAGTAGCTGCCGAGCTGATCAAAAGCGCCGGATATTATAAAGCAATTGAATACCTCCTCCAGGTCGTTAAAAAAGATTCTACTAACAGAGAATACAAATACCTGCTGGCAGAAGCATACTTTCTGGCACGTGATTATAAGAATGGAGAAAAATGGTTTGAGCAAGTAGTGAAAATGGATGGCAAGAACACGACAGAAGCGCAATTCAGATATGCAGAATGTCTAAAGTATAATGGCAAATATGAATTGGCTAAAATCCATTTTGAAACTTTTGTAAAAAGTAAATACAAAGAAAAGAAAGGCGATAAATTTAAAACCTTTGCCAAGAACGAAGTAGGCTCATGTGACTTTGCTATTAAAAACAAGTCCAGTGCTGTGTCGGCTGAAATCACACATCTGGGTGATAATATCAACTCTGCTTACACTGAGTTTTCTCCACGCCCTGTGAATGACAGCACCTTGGTTTTTGCTTCCTTGCAGGCCGATAGTGTGCTTAACGTAGAATATGGTGAGATACATTACTATCACGTTAAGCTTTATTCTTCAGAAAATCAACAGGGCGAATGGAATGCTCCTGAGGAACTTAAAGAATTAAACAGTGATTTTGAAAATACAGCCAATGGAGTTTACAATGCCGATAAAACAAAATTTTATTTTACCAGATGTCATGCAGTTGAAAATAAAGTGGTATGTGAAATATTTGTCAGCGAATTGAAAGATGGTGTTTTTCAGAAGCCGGCTAAATTGAAAAATGATATTAACAAAGCGGGCTTTACTACTACCATGCCCACCATAGTAAATTATACAAAAGGAAAAACAAAAACAGAAGGGCTTATCTTTGCATCTGACAGACCGGGAGGAAGAGGAGGAATGGATTTGTGGTATGCGCTGATGGATCCTAAAACAGGAAATTTCAAAAAGCCTGTCAACATGGGGCAGCTTGTAAATACAGCCAGAGATGAAATATCCCCTTTTTACGATAACAAAACCAACACGCTTTATTTCAGCTCTAATTTTCACTTTGGTTTCGGCGGCTATGATATCTTCAGATCGAGCGGTGATTTAGGGAAATCTGTCAAGCCTGAAAATATGGGTATGCCAATCAACTCAAGCGTTGATGACACTTACTATAATCTGATTGAGAATAAAACCGAAGGATTTTTAGTTTCCAATCGTCCGGGCGGCACACACTTAACCAGTGAAACCTGCTGCGATGATATTTACAGCCTTCGTTACATCAAGCCTCATGTGATTGCATTGGAAGTATTGGATAAAACAACAGGCAAAGACGTGCTTGACGCACAGGTGCTCCTTATTGCAAAAAGAGAAGTGGGACAAAGCACTTATGATACCATCCAGCCAATTGATAAAAAAATGGAACTGAATATAGCAGGGTATAAAGAGCAGAACCATTATTATAACCTGGAGAAAAATACCGAGTATGCGGTAAAGGCATTTAACAAATACGATACAATGGTATTCGTGTTTGAGACAGACGCTTTCGGAAGCATCAGAACCATTGAGCACGATACCGTTCATACCATCTACGAAGAACATAAATCGCTTGTAACGGCTGATGCTTTGCTGGCAGATTTATACCTGAGAATCCCTGATACCACTCAGCTGGTCGCTAAGAAAGAAGAAGTGAAAAAAGAAGAAGTAAAAGTGGAAGAAAAGAAAATTGTACCAGCCGATACTGCCATTGCACTCAACAAGAAAGTAGAGGAGACAGATACCAATTTGAATCTTAACAAAAAGGTAGTCAAGAAGGAAGAAGAAACTAAAGTTGAGCGGAACAAGAAAGTTATGGAAGAAGAGACCAGCATGAGCTTTACCCAAAAAATAGTTTCAGTGGATACTTTGAAAGTGGTAAGATACATTGAGACTAAAAAGAAAGTAGAGTTTTCTGTAATCATCAACTATGATTTTGATGATACAAAATTCATAGAAAAAAATCATGGTAGTCTTGACACTCTTGCGGCATTCATGAAAGAATATGCCGATGTGAAAATTGAAATTGATTCTCATACTGATAATAAAGGAAGTGATGCCTACAACCTGGCGCTTTCGCAGAGAAGATCGAGGTCTATAGAGATTTATTTATTAGGAAAAGGAATTCCGAAAAGCAGAATGGTGAGTGTAGGATACGGCGAGACTAAACCTATTCTTCCTAACGAAAATCCGGATGGAACAGATAATCCTGAGAACAGGCATCAGAACAGAAGGACGGAAATTAAAATTATAGCAGACGATAAGATCATAGAGAAAGCGAAGATGCTGAAGCATAATTAAATTTACGGGTGACGAATAAAAACATGAAGCCTGAGTCCCGCCGGCTTATAATGCCGCATCGCGCTCTACCATTGTCATCTGTTCCGATAGCTATCGGAGGATGTTGTTGATTGAGAGAAGTGCGATCAATACATTTCCGAATAATTTTTAATATCAAAAAATACTGAAAGCCATAAGCCTTTTTCCTGTCTCTTCAGGTTGACTATAAGACCTGCGATGAGAAGAGTTATATTTAAAGCTGCAAAGCCAAAAAGCAGAATGAACATTTCTCCTGCAAATGACCAGTGCATGATTTTAAATAAAGTCTTTAAAAAAATTATAATGCACGGAAGCGCTGAAGATATGATAAAAAAGTATTGTAGGGGAGCAAATGCAAACCAGGCTTCATCGTTTTAAACTCTTTGAGAAACACAGCGTATAAAATCAGGATCAGAAGAGGCAGAACAAAAAAAGTAATGATCCCGCCTATTCGTGGGTTGAAATAAAAAATGATAATGCCTATTATTAAAATAAGGTAAAAGGTAATAGGAAGAATTCTTCTGATAAGCATAAGCTGTTAATTTTCAGAAACACTGTCCTTAATTAGAAATAAGGAAATTTTTCTTATATTTTGTATCTTGCGATTCAGAATTTAGTGTTTCTAACTTTCTTTTTTTATTCTCCCAATGAAAAATCTACTTCTCACAATTTGTATAATTATTGCCGTTATCTTTTCTGCACAAGCACAGATTCATGTGCAGATAAAAGCGGGAAATGAAAGCCTTGCCGTTTCCAATAATTTTTTATATCGAATACTTGGGGAAGATCAGGATGGGCTATATGCGTTGTCTAAAAACTCAGGTATCGACATACAAATGATACGTTATGATCAATCGTATGTGAAGGTAGCACAGAAAGGAATTATCATCGATGAAGGAGCGGACGGTGATTTTGAAGAAATGATTCTTTCTAATGGCAAACTTTATCTTTTTACGTCTAACAGAAGTAAGAATATCAGAACGCTCACTGTACAAACAGTAGATAAAGTAAAGATGACTCCTAATAAGGACAAAATAGAAATTGAAAATGTGGAAAGCCGGTTTGCAGCCGCTGGAGAGTTTGAGTTCAGAACTTCCAGAAATGGCAACAAACTATTAATTTTCAGCGATAGTCCTTTCAAAGCAGGTAAGGCCGATAAGTTTTCTTTTAGCGTATATGATGCTGATATAAAAAAAATATGGAGCCGCGAAGTTGAAATGCCTTATGGAGATAGGGTTTTTCTCCCAGGATTAGCTCAGGTTGAAGATAACGGAGACGTTTTTTTGATAGGAGCTTATTTTGAGGAGAAAGCGCAAGAGCTTCATAATAATCAGGATCCAAGCACATATTTTGGTAATTCTTTAAATTTAATTACCCGCCATGCACAGAACCGAAAGTTAAAATATACTTATGGAGTAATAAGAATTTCAGCTAATAGTATACAGGAATATAGAATAGAATTTCCCAATGCCTGCATAAGAGATATACAAGCAATAACAGATGGTGAGAGTTTAATCTGCACTGGATTTTATTCGCCTGCTCCAAGGTTAAATGTAAGCGGCTGTTTTTATAACAGCTTCAGCCTTGAAACAGGAGAAATAAAAATAAAAAGCCTGGACGAATTTAAACCGGAGTTTCTTTCGTCAGGTATGACAACGGAAGAAGCTTCTGATTATAAATTATCTATTGATAAAAAGGAAAAAGAATTTCTGATTGATGTCCGGGATGTAGTGCTTCGGGATGATAAAAGTATTGTGATGATTGCAAACCAATATGTCAATGATCTGAACTGGAATGAACATATAGGTGAAACCGCACTTGTTTCCAGGTTTAAGGAAGGTGAATTTTATAAAGACATCGTAATGGTTTCTTATGATTCTGAAGGAAAAGTGGAGTGGATTATAAAAATTCCTAAAAAGCCTAAGATAGTGGGGAACCAGGCGGAAATTTATAATTCTTATGCGCTAGCAATTACCAAAGACTATCAATACTTCTTTCTTAACGACAATATATCCAATAAAAAACTGCCTGCTGATAAACCTAGCTTTTACGATCCGCATCGTCCCTCTGCCTTAACTTTGGTAAGGGTAGACAGGTCAGGGAAAGTGGAGAAA
>JAIERY010000444.1 GCA_019746425.1 Cytophagaceae bacterium | reverse complement strand
GTAGAATTAAATTGCTGATCCGGATTCCATATCATTACTCCAATGTGCTGAGCCTGTTTATAAGATACTGTTTTACTGTCGGCTGTATTAGCCTGTTGAAAAGAAGATTTTATATTTAAAACGAGACTTTTATAGTTCATGATTGAAGCATTTTTATAAAATCCTGCTCTGAGATAATCTTGATTCCGAGTTTAGTTGCTTTTTCCAGCTTGGCAGGCCCCATATTTTCTCCGGCTACCAGGTAATCGAGTTTGGCAGAGATAGTGGAAATGATTTTTCCTCCATTCATTTCTATTTTATCTTTTATTTCATCCCTGCTGAAATTTTCAAAGACACCTGATATAACGAAGGATTTTCCTTCCAGTATACTGCTTTCTTTCTGAAGGTCTTTTTCCTGTGTTTCAAATTGCAGCCCCGCTTTTCTTAAATTATTAATGTATTTTTTGTTTTCATTGTTTTGGAAATACAATAATACGCTTTCTGCAATCCTGTCACCGATTTCAGGCACTGTAATCAAATCTTCAAAAGTTGCCTGCATAAGTGCATCAATGTTTTTAAAATGGCTCGTAAGCTTTTCAGCTACCGTATTACCGACATATCTGATACCAATAGCAAACAGTACATTTTTGAAAGGAACCTCTTTGGATTTTTCTATACCAGCCAGCATATTCTGTACTGACTTTTCTCCAAATCGCTCCAATGTGATCAGTTGTTCATATTTCAGATTGTAAAAATCAGAAGGATCTTTAATTAATTCCTTTTCATATAATTGCTCTATTGTTTCAGGTCCCAGTCCTTCAATATCCATCGCTTTTCTCTGAATGAAATGCTCCATTTTACCTTTGATCTGCGGGGGACATTCTTTTTCATTGGGACAATAATGAACCGCTTCTCCTTCTTTTCGGATAAGCACAGCCCCACACTCAGGGCAGGTCTCAAGAAATTTTATTTTCTGACTTTTGGGAAGTCGCCTGGATAAATCTACACCGGTAATTTTAGGGATTATTTCTCCTCCTTTTTCAACAAATACTGTATCGCCTATCCTTAAATCGAGTCTCTCAATTTCATTGGCGTTATGAACAGAAGCTCTTTTTACTTTTGTTCCTGCGAGTTGCACTGGCCGCAGGTTGGCAACAGGAGTAACTGCGCCTGTTCTTCCAACCTGGTATTCTATAGATTCCAATACAGTGGCAGCGCTTTCCGCTTTGTATTTATATGCAATGGCCCACCGAGGAGACTTTGCAGTAAAGCCCAATGCTTCCTGCTGTTTATAATCATTGATCTTGATTACTATGCCATCAGTTCCAAGTGGGAGATCAAATCGTTTTGTTTCCCATTCATCAATATATTTTTTGACCTCCTTAATGGTTTTACATTTTTGCCAGGTGGGTGATACATTAAATCCCCACTCTTTTAATTTTTTCAACGCGTCCTCATGGGTACTTACACCAAGTTGATCGCCCAGTAAACCATAAATAAAGCAATCCAGCTTTCTTTTTGCTACTACGGAAGAGTCCTGCATTTTTACGGTGCCGGAAGCAGCATTTCTCGGGTTAGCCAATAAAGGTTCTCCTATGTCTTCTTTCTCTTTATTGATCTTGTTGAAAATTTCCAGAGGTAAAAATACTTCTCCTCGCACTTCAAACAGATCCGGAATTTTTTTTGCAGTAATTTTTAAAGGAAGCGTACGGATGGTTTTTGCATTGGTAGTTATTTCATCGCCTCTTACACCATCGCCACGGGTAGCCGCAGTTTTGAGAATACCGTTTTCATAAGTAATGCTTATGGCTACTCCGTCAAATTTGATCTCACAGATATATTCGTATTTATCACCTATCGCTTTTTTTACTCTTTCATCAAATTCAATCAATTCTTCTTCGGAATAGGTATTGCTTAATGAAAGCATTGGAAACTTGTGTACCACAGAAGGAAACTCTTTGGTAATGGCGCCGCCTACGCGAAGGGAAGGAGAATCTTCTTTTCGTAATTCAGGATAGTTTTTTTCAAGATCTATTAATTCTTCCAGAAGTTTATCAAAATCATAGTCTGAAATAACAGAATTGTGGTTCTGATAATATTCGTGATTATAATAATTAATTTTTTCCGTTAATTCCTGGACCCTTTTTCTTGCCTTATCTGTAGCCATTTTGTAATTAAATCAGTTTAGGTAATTTAAGATCACTATAAATGTAAAAATATGAATATGGATCCAAATAATAAAGTTCATGAATTGATAGAAAAAAGATGGAGCCCCAGGGCCTTTGACTCACGTGAGATTGAGAGGGAGAAACTATGGCGTATTTTCGAAGCGGCCAGACGGGCGCCTTCTTCTTTCAATGAACAGCCCTGGCGGTTTATTGTAGGCGAAAAACAAAAAGGAGAGACCTGGAATAAGGTTTTTTCGGTTTTGACCGAGTCTAACCAGCGGTGGACGATCAATGCATCTGTTTTAGGACTCATCGTAGGTAAATCCAATTTCACAAAGAATGACAAGCCCAACAAGCACAAATTTTATGATCCGGGTCAGGCGGCGGCTTTTCTTACTTTTCAGGCTACTGCAGAAGATCTGTATGTGCACCAGATGGCAGGTTTTTCACCTGAAGAAGCCGTAAAAGTATTCAACATTCCTGCAGGCTATGAACCTGTTACGGCCTTTGCTCTGGGATATATCGGAAAGCCGGATATTTTACCGGAAGACATCCGCAAAATGGAAGAGAAGAAGCTGATGCGGAAAGAACTTTCAGAGATCATTTTCTCAGAATGGGAAATTCCTTTTAAATTTTAAGAAGCGGGTTAACATTTTTACGTGTCCCCCTGTTGTATTTATATACAAGGAATTTTGAGGAGGATAATCACGATGAAATTTAATATTAAACACGACACTAAAAACCAGAAATTTTATACAGAGATTGGCGGTAAAGAATGTACTTTGAAATATGAAAAAATAAACGAACAGCTTTACAATTTTAAACTGATGTTTGTGCCAAAAAATCTACGCGGACAAGGTATAGCAGGAAGAGTAATGGAATATGCATTAAGCTATATCAGAAAAAATATGGCAAAAGTGAAGCCTACCTGTTCATATGTAGAGAGCTATTTATATAACCACAAAGAACATACTGAACTGATCTATAAAAGAGAAATGGTATTACAAGATGACTTATCATAATTGCGCTTAATAATTTGAATAAGTTGTAAAAAGCCTTCCAGACGGGAAGGCTTTTTTATTGTACCTAAAAAACCTTCCGGTCTTTGACGGTGGGCATGTCTGTCCGAAGGGACTTTTTCGGAGAGAGGCTTTGCCTTATTTTTAAACGGATTTCTGAGTTCGATATTCTTTTTGTGAATGATGAACCTCTAACATGCAATAATGAATATCGAAGTAAATTGAATTTAATTTTCTGAATATTATTAAATTGCATGATCTAGTCATGAAAGAAGCATTCAGGAACATTTTTAAAAAAGGTATCAGGTATTTAAAGATATTAATCATCTTCTTCTTTTGTTTCTCTATCTTCTCTGTTATCCTTTATAGATTTTTACCGCCACCAATCACTCCGTTGATGATTATAAGGGTAGGAGAGCAATGGTGGGATGGAAAAGAAATGCGTCTGAAAAAGGAATGGAAATCCATTGACGAAATATCACCCAACCTTCCATTGGCGGTAGTAGCTGCCGAAGATCAGAAATTTCTGCAGCATAATGGTTTTGACTGGGAAGCGATCGGGAAAGCTTATGATTATAATATCAAAAAGAAAAGAAAAGGAAAAGTAAGAGGTGCCAGTACAATAAGTCAGCAGGTAGCCAAAAATGTATTTTTATGGCCGGGCAGATCCTGGATCCGTAAAGGCCTGGAAGTTTATTTTACAGTATTGATAGAACTTATGTGGTCTAAGGAAAGAATTATGGAGGTCTATCTGAATGTGGTGGAGATGGGTGAGGGTATATATGGAGTACAAGCAGCCTCGGAATTTTTCTTCAAACGGCCTGCCCAAAAACTCAGCAAGGATCAGGCTGCGGCCCTTTCTGCAGTGCTTCCTAACCCCAGGAAATATTCTCCCGTAAAACTTTCCAAATATCTCTCTGCCCGAAAAATTTGGATCAGACAGAATATGAATTATATTGGTTCTGTTAAATTCAATTAAGATTTTATGAAAAAAACCACTTTGTTATTCTTTGCATTCATCATTTCATTGACGGTTTTTGCAGGCAAGAAGCCTAAAGCTAAAATTGAACTTGTAAATGTAGATGCCGATCATGCCTCTATACAATATGTTGGTCGTTTTGATTTTACCAATCCTAAAGCTGTAAGATTCGCCTGGCCGGGCGTATGCATCCGTACAGGTTTTGAGGGGAAAGTCTGCAATATAAAATTGAAAGAAGTCAGCTCGGGAACTGATGGATATGGAAATCCTCACCGCAATTATTACAATGTAATTATTGATGGCAAAGCGCCTATCGTCATTCAAGCAGATCCTGCCAAAGAAATTTATAAAATAGATACTTTGAAAGAAGGACCTCATACCATTGCAATCTATAAAAGAACAGAAGGATTGGTAGGAGAAGGAATATTCATGGGTTTTCAATTGGAGAAAGGAAAGAGCTTATGGGACCCGACTATGGTATCGACTCATTATCCATTTAATTTAAAAATAGAATTCATTGGTAATTCCATTACATGCGGTTACGGTAATGAAGGGGATAGTAAGGATTGTAAATTCAGCGCTCTTACTGAAAATAATTATCTATCCTATGCTGCAATTGCTTCCCGCAATTTAAATGCAGATCATTCTATTATTGCTTTTTCCGGTAAAGGAGTATTTCAGAATTATGACCAGGCTCAGGACGAGACAATGGTCGATCTTTATGACAGAGCGATGCCATTTGAAGAAGAAATAAAATGGGATGCTAAAAAATGGACTCCGGATATTGTACATGTGAATCTGGGTACCAATGATTTTGCCCATGTCAATCCTGATTCAGCGTCCTTTGTGAATAAATACCTGGAGCTTTTAAAAGCAATTCATACCAACTATCCCAATGCTAAAATAATCTGCGTTTCAGGTCCTATGATGAGCGATTACTGGCCGGAAGGAAATAAAGCGCTTAGTACTTTCAAAAGATATTTAACGACGGTTGTAGAGGAGTATAAAAAAACAGTTGATCCTGATATTTATGTTATTCATTATGCTTCTCAAAGTGGGGGATATGGTTGTGACTGGCACCCGGGTTTGAAGACTCATGAAGCCATGGCAAAACAACTAACAGCTTTTATTAAGGAGAATTTATTGAAGTAGTGCAGAGTCCCGATAGTTATCGGGATGAGTGCAGTGTGCTGAGTTTTCTCATCACTCTGCACTCACCACTCATTAACTTTCCTTCCTCATCACCAACGCCGTTCTGTTAGTAAGATAAATTCTCAAATTACCATCTTCATCCACAGGATAATCGATCTGATCATCTATTCTGTCAAAGCCTCCGAATTCTTTCTTATCTGAATTTAAAATAATCCTGTAAGACCCTGTTGAAGGCGCTTTGAATTTATAATCAAAAATGGAATTGGAAACGCTGAAGTTGAAAATGAAGATCAGGTTATTCCTTTCAAAGATGATAACCTTATTATTGGAATCCATATTGATTTGCTTTGCACTCGCAGATCCAAGTATGTGGTTTTCTTTGATGGCTGCAACCATCGCTTTATCCCAGTTGGCTAAGTACTGATATTTTAATTTGGTGCTATCTACCAAAGACCACTGTCTTCTTGCATATTTATAGCTCCAGTTATTTCCTTGCCTTGGAAAATCAACCCATTCGGGATGGCCGAATTCATTTCCGATAAAATTAAGATAGCCTTCACCGCCGAGACTGATTGTAAACAACCTGATCATTTTATGTAAGGCTATACCACGATCGATAACCATATTCTGATCGTCTACCAGCATGTGGAAATACATTTCCTTATCCATCAGCCAGAATGCAATGGTTTTATCTCCTACAAGCGCCTGATCATGTGATTCAGCGTAAGCTATGGTTTTTTCTTTATACCTGCGGTTATTGAGTGTATGCCACAATTCAAAAATATCCCACTCTTCATCTGATTTTTCTTTCAGTATTTTAATCCAGAAATCAGGAATACCCATTCCGAGTCTGTAATCAAAACCAAGGCCGCCTTCCGAAGGCTTTCTGCACATGCCCGGCATTCCGCTCACATCTTCCGAAATACTGATCGCGTGTTTTTTATAGCGATGTGTTACTTCATTGGCCAACTGTAAATAAATTACAGCGTCCCAGTCTACATCGCTTTTAAAATATTTATCATAATGGTCAAAAGAAGTCATACCATGATGGAAAAATAAAAGAGAAGTAACGCCATCAAAACGATACCCATCAAAATGAAATTCTTCCAGCCAGTATCTCACATTGGATAAGAGGAATTTTTTTACTTCCCATCTTCCATAGTCAAATAATTTGGAATCCCATCCATCATGATTTCCTCTTGCGCCCGCATGGAAATACTGATGGTCGGCTCCATCAAACTGATCCAGTCCTTCTGCAATGTTTTTCACCGCATGTGAATGCACAATATCCATGATCACCGCAAGGCCCATGTTGTGTGCTTTATTGACCAGGTATTTTAAATCTTCGGGGGTTCCGAACCTGGATGAAGGAGAGAAGAAGTTAGATACGTGATAACCAAAAGAACCATAATAAGGATGTTCCATCACTGCCATCAGCTGTATGGAATTATAGCCGCCGGCTTTGATGCGCGGAAGTATTTCATCTGCAAATTCTCTGTAGCTTCCTACGCCTTCTTTTTCTTGCGCCATGCCAACATGGCATTCATAAATAATCGGTTCTTTAAGTTCTTCTTTAGGATTAAATTCATAATCGGTCCACTCAAACTGTTTTTCAGGGAACCAAAGCTGTCCTGCAAAATCATAAGTCTGAGGATCCTGAACTACACGTCTGATATAGGCAGGAATTCTGTCCATAGCACCATTAGCGGCAAGCACATGTACTTTCACCTTACTTCCATGAACAAATGAATTTTTATACTCTTCATAGGGAAGGAATATTTCCCAATCTCCTCTGAAGTTTCTTTCCAGTTTATGAGTAGTTCTATCCCAGTTATTAAAGTCACCCGTGAGGTATAGATGATGTGCCTGTGGAGCCCATTCACGATACCACCAGCCATTTCTTTCTTTATCGAAGTTAATGCCATAGTAGAAATGTCCTGTAGCAAAAGTCAGAAGATCACCTTCAACATTCTCTATGTCGCTAAGCGCTCTCTGATACCTTTGAAATCTGTCATTTACATCCTGAATGTATGGATCCAGCCATGGATCTTCCTGAATAATGGCTAATTTTTCGACTTGACTCACAAAAAATAAAAATTAAGAGTTGAGGTACTAATATAACAAGTTTTGCTTGATATGCAACGGTTATTTGCCCTTACCAAACAAATAAAAATCAGAAATGTTTAAGTTAGAATGAAAAGTAAATTTCTGAAAATTCTGTGGTGCTGTGCTTACATCTTTTCCGTCTATTATCTGCTTACAGGATTATGGCCTGTGATTGATGTAGAAAGTTTTATGAAGGTAACGGGACCCAAAAATGATATATGGCTGGTAAAAACCGTCGGAATACTGATCACACCTATAGGTATTGTAGTTCTGATGGCACTAAGAAGAAAAATGCTGACTCAGGAAATTATTTTACTGGCAATAATTGCTGCATGCGGACTTACTTTTATCGATGTTTACTACTCCTGTAATGAAGTCATATCACCTGTATACCTGATAGATGCTATAGTTGAAATCATTTTTGTGTTGATGTGGTTGCTGATACTGATACAAAGAAAAAATTTTCAATTAAAATGTTAAGAGATATTACCTGTACGCACTAAGCAATAGGAGATTTTCTGTGCAGGTTATAATAATAAATTCTCTTGTAAGATTTAATCGATGGTTTTCTCTCCTGTCTGTGCAGAGACTCTGTAGTATCTGCCGGAATTTTTTTAGTGGAGTCTGAAGGCACAAGACTATCTTTATCAGAAGGCAGTATTTCTTTTTTGATCAATTCTTCTTTAACCTTTTTTTCAATAGTTCCCTCTTTAAGGGGTTTGGCTTTATAAATTTTATGAACAGGATCTTCTTCTTTCAGATCACAGGCACATACTCCTACAAACATCACTGAAATGAGCAGGATGGTATGAAATGAAAATGATGACAGGGTGGTTTTCATATATCCTTTATTTAATAACGTGCAAAAGCCGTGCAGTGTTAAAGCCTTCTTGAGAAAGGACAACAATTCATCGAAAAAATGGGGTATATTCTTGGGAAATTTCAAATTGCAAGCCGCACAAACCTGAAAATTTCATGGGCTTATTTTTCACCGGAAAAGCTGAGCGTTAAAGCCTGTTTGCAATTATTAAATACCCGGATTTTTTAACAAGATGATATTCATGTAATTATGGTTTTGCCCTTGTTAAAGGATATTTTTATCATTTCATTCTTCAGTATAAAACATAGATAGAATTTCAGCAGTTAATTTTATGAGATGAAAATTATTTTAGGATTCAGAAAAAAGATACTTGCATCATTGGCGTTATTTTCGATAGAGCTTATCGCTTTATGGATTATTTTTTTTGGCTCATTATTTGTTTTTCTTTTTATCAGCAAAGAAATTTTTTATGTTAAACAGGAAGAGTTTGATAAGAAAGTGTTTGTATGGGTGCATCATCTTATTAGTCCCACCTTTACTACAGTGATGAAAAGTATTACCTTTTTTGCTTCAAGAGAATTTATTTCCGTATTCTCATTTTTGATCTTTATATATTTTCTGTTCATTAAAAAACATGCCTGGTATACTGTCACCATTCCTGTAGTGGCAATTGGAAGCATTACTGTAAATCTTATTCTGAAACATCTTTTTGATCGTCCGCGCCCGTTTTT
>JAIERY010000451.1 GCA_019746425.1 Cytophagaceae bacterium | reverse complement strand
ATCCTCAAAATATTAAATCCAATCTACTTGCTATCACAGCACAAATAATGTTGTCTTACTTTATAAAGTGATACGAACTCAGGGCTTTCAGCTCTTAACTTTGCGAAGGAGTCGAGCTTGTAATTTTAACAATGAAGAAGTACAGATTGAGTCCTTCGTTTCCCGGGATCTTCCTTCGGGCACGATAAAAGATACCCGGATGGCATTGATGGGTTTCGGCTCTAAAAGCAGACTATACTTTTGCCATTTCCGTGACCTGTCCCCAGACAGGCCACCTACTGATGACCACAATTAAAGCCGATCCATGTAGTTAGTTAATTCAATTATTTGATCCTCACAATATTAAATCCAATCTACTTGCTATCACAGCACAAATAATGTTGTCTTACTTTATAAAGTGATACGAATTCAGGGCTTTCAGCTCTTAACTTTGCGAAGGAGTCGAGCTTGTAATTTTAACAATGAAGAAGTACAGATTGAGTCTTTCGTTTCCCGGGATCTTCCTTCGGGCACGATAAAAGATACCCGGATGGCATTGAAGGGTTTCGGCTCTAAAAGCAGACTATACTTTTGCAGGTGAAGGTGAATCCTATCCTGGTAATCGCCCAAAACTCTTGGGTCACAAGTTGAAGGTTTGTATGTATTATAATCTTACGGGATATCTTCTTGAGAAAACTTTTTAACTCTCTGTTTATAATAAATAAACCTTAATAATCAATATTAAAGAAACTAAAAAAATGAAAAAACTATTTATCTCATTCGCGCTATTCTTATTGTTTATTTCCCTGCAAGCTCAGGATAAGTTCCCATTAGCCTGGCAGGCAAATCACGGATTCAAACCTACTTTATATAAAACCTGGGACGACAACGGAACATGGTTTTTGGGTGTAAGTGAAAAAGAAATCAGCGTTATAGGTACTGACGGCAAATCACTTTGGAAATTTAATTTCCAGGAAAAGCTCGGATTTAAAGAAGCCAAATCTGCCTGGTCTTATAACAATGGAGTGGTGGAAGTAATTTTTAAACCCAATGATAAGAAAAGCAAAGAAGAAATAACAGTTCTCTTTGATGCCATGACTGGTAAGGAATTATGGAGAACCGGCAAAGGAGAACAGGCTGCTTTCGATGCATTGGTTAATAAAAAAGCTGAGACCACCTATTATGATAACAGCATTCCATATGTTAACAACCCTGTGTATAAAATATATGGAACAAAGATCCGTCAAGACATTAATACTACTGTTGCTGATTACGGGTCTTTTGTAGTTTACAGACCAGGCCTTCCCTTCAAATGGGGCAGCGTCGTGAACTCAAGCATTTATGTGCCTGAAAATGATATAAGTGTTAAACTAAGTTATGAAAGAAAGCTTTTAAGGGCGGCAATAGGAAAAAATACAACGATTACTGTAAGCGCTAACAAAGGGGGCAATTCAGTATGGACAACAGAGCTAAAAGCAAAAATTGTTTCAACTTGTGTTTCTGATGAAGATATGATTGATTTTTTTGTCTCTCAGGGAAAAGTGATAGTGGTGTATGAAGGAATTTCTGTGATTGATCTTAATACAGGTAAATTATTATGGACATCCGAGTTCAATAACTCTGAAGTAAGCGTAGGGCTAAAGGTAAAACAAGAACTGATGATCGCAGACATGCCTCTGGCAACTAACGATGGTATATACATAGTTGATCTTACCTCTGATACTTATGGAATCAAGAAATGCGACCTGGAAACCGGAAAAGTAATATGGAAATCTCCTAAATATTCTTCTTCAGATATCATCCCCTTTATTACCATTCAGAATGGAGTATTGATCGCCAAGTTCGGAGGCATCATTAACGTTCAATCTGTAGTAACGAACGCCAATACGGGGGCGGAAACCTATATTACCGAATATAAAATGAGAGGCAAGGCAGGCATTAAAGCATTTGATTGTAAAACAGGAGCTTTATTGTGGGATGAGAAAAAACTGGGTGATAAAATTGATTTCATTTCTGATTTTATTCAGGAAGACGGCAAGGTCAGCTTTTTCAGTGATAAGGCATTTTACACTTTTGACATCAAAAGCGGAGAAATGAAAAGTAAAATCGCAATACAGGGATTAAAGGTAGAAAAAGTTCTGGGGGTATTCAAAAGCTACGATAATAAAACCGCATATGCCATTTATGACAATGGGATTTTTGCCGTAGATATTTCATCTGGTAAAACAAAATATGAACTTAAGGTAAGCGATATCAACGGGTTCTTTAAGAGAGGCAACAGGTATTTTGCCCAGATCGGAGAAAATCTCGACAAGCTTGTATCCATCGATCTGGAAAATGGAAAAGCGATGAACAAAATGGAAGCAAGGAAAAGCGATGTGGCCCAGGATGGCAAACATATCATTCAGGTAAACTGGGAAGCGATTCAGATGTATGAAGTGAAATAAAAAAGTAAAATTTTCTAATATTTTATAACTAAAATTATTGACAAACCTATGAAAATTATCGCTTCAAAAATTATGTTACTGGCAGTACTTTTTTCTACAGCCTTGCTGGTATCCTGTAAAAAAGAAAAAGAAAAAGCGCCAGCGCCAAACGAGCCTTATTCATGCGCAACCTGCGCCGATTCACCGGAAGCATTGGCATCAAACGATGCCAGCAGCGCCGGAATTTATAAAGGTGTTATAACAGGGTCTTCCGGCAACTTCAAGATTGTTTTGGAAAATGGGTCAAGCAACATTTTTATTGTTGCTACATTCCAGGGTGTAACCGACACCTTAACCACCAATTCCCTTTCCTCCTGGAATCCGGGAGATGCCATTGTATCCGCTGTCTTCACCGGAGATCAAGAAATTTCCATTACTTTCTCTGTCAATGCTGACGGAAGTTCTCCCACTGCAACCGCTGCTATTACTGGATATTCAAACGTAACAGTTTCAATAGTCAAGGAAACTTCCACTACATTGGTTCAATGCTTTGAAGGGACTTTTGCCGGGTTTTCATCAGGGAATTTCAATTTTTGGTTGACAAGCACTTCAATAGGAGGAGTGGCTAAATCCACAACCGGAAGCCCGGATATTTTCACCGGCAATGTAACAGGTACAACCATTACAGGAATAACATCAAACAGCACAAACTTCTCAGGTACATTAAGCGGAGATAACGCTTCCGGTAATTGGAACAACAGCTATGGCAGTGGAACATGGACTGGTAAGAGAACTTTATAATTTTACTCTCTCTGGAATAAATGCCCTGCGGCTCTGCCGCAGGGCATTTTTACTGCTATTTTTTAATTACAGTGAGCATTTTATTTGAAATCTTATCCGAAGTAATTCTTATCCTGTAGATTCCTGGCCGCAGCTCAGGAAGATAGATCTGGCTTACCAGAATATCTCCAAACATATCTACTCTTGTCTGATGTATCATATTCCCTGATTCATCATACACATACACCTTCACATTAGATTGTTTTGCTGCGAATAATATATTGAGTACTTCTTCTGAGAATGGATTTGGATATAACACTACGTTATCTGAATCTGTAGAATCATTCTGCACGGCTGCATCATTAGCCATAGCTGCCGATTGTGTCGTGTCAGCTGACATTCGTGCAGTAGCGCTTGTCACTACAGTAAAACTTATAGACATGCCGTTACCTTGTGTGCCTGACAGGTTGCTTCCTTTATATGGAGCGCCTGACAGCGTATGTTTACCGGCAGTTAATTTTCCTCCGGCCTCTCCATACCATTCGTATGGTGAACTGTTTTCAGTTTTGTTTACTCCATCATAAGTTATCTTTACGCTTCCAGTTGTATATGGATCGGTATCAACTCTGATATTAATATTTTTCGGCAATGTAGAAAGGTTGATAACATCTCCGTTCTTAATTGCTCGGATATCCGATTTGCTTACCGCATCTACCAGCGTAAATCCTGTTACACTTGGTGTCATATTAGGATCGGCCACTTTTACAATTGCATCGTCATAAGTAACTTTACCTGTCTGGTCTGTAACAGTAAGCCTGAAAGTATAGGACCCCATTTGCAGATTTGTCAGTACTAATGTGTTAGTCTGAATATTGCTCATGGTAGCTGTTCCTCCGGATACTTTAGTCCATTTATAGACTATATTATTTCCTGCACCATAACCTCTTACTTTAGTACTGCTGGCAGGTGATTTTAACAATATATCTTTTCCTGCATCTGCAACTGGTCCCTGAGTAGAATTAGTAGTAATAGTGATTGGTTCAGACCAATTGCTCCATATTGCCGGCCCGCTGAAGAAATATTGTTTGCGCAGGTATCTTACCCTGTATGTGCCGGGTTGACTTACAGTAATCTCGTTAGTCGTCGCACCGTTTGACCATTGATAGGCATCAAAGCCGGGTGACACTCCCAGTTTTACAGTTTCTCCTGCAGACAGTGTGGTACGCCCAATTACAACAAGTCTGTTTTTATTTTGTGAATACAACCACTTGAGCCATCCACCGCTGTTATATAAGACAGGCCATGCCACGTGACTTTCATTTAAAGCAAGTGTATATATCGGGTCGCTTTGTGGTGTAACAGGATGACTCCAGTTTTGCTTATAGGTAATCTGGTCCAAAGTGAAATCCACTTTCTTTCCCTGGTTGCGTAGCGCATCCATCATTCCAAGGGAAGTGTTAGGTGTTGGATTTCCATCCAGTTCTCCCTGTACAGTCCATATAGGAGTATATTTTAATTTTGCTGCCTGGTTATGATCACCTGGTGCACTGTGCGGTGAAATAGCGGCAAACAAATGTGGATATAAATAAGACATATTCCATACTCCGGTGCCTCCCGCAGATAGACCATGAATATATACTCTGTCGAGATCTATATTATAAGTTCTTATGAGATTTTCTAATAAACCCTTGAGAAGACCCAGCGGTTTTTCGTTTTGCCAGTCTCCGCCCCCGGTTTGTGGAAATACCACATAACTTGGATATTTATTAATGGAGTCGAGATGCATTTTTCCACCCCACAAAATATTGCAAACGTTTGGTCCATTCTCAATGCTGCATTGCTGTCCTAATCCTTCACCTTTTCCGTGCAACATTATTACCAATGGATATTTTTTTGCAGGATCTTTTTGAGGCGGGGGCAATAGCCTGTAAGGCGTCGAACCCAATGAATTGGAAAATGTATACTTTTCATAAGCATCCATATTCCAATCAAAACTTTTATTTCTGTACTGACCGAATGTTAATTGACTACATAATAAAATTGGTATTATATAGATCCAGGATAATAAACTTTTTTTCATATAAATTCCCTTTCTTCACAAATTTCCTTTTCTATTTTGAGAACCTGCTATGAAATGTGAATGTTTACAGGAATTTAAAATGTATTACAGCGTATTGAAAATAAGCTTATTACAATAAGATTTTCTTATCGAAAATATGTCTGACAGGAAAATAAATTGAGGTAAACGGAACTAATTCTGTAAAAAGCCGATCAAAAGTTTATTGACAATTTCCGGCTGTTCATAATTGGATAGATGACCGGCATTTTCAATTTCGGCATATTGAGTATGCGGTATAAGCGTCCTGTATTTTTTGCTCAGGCTTACCGGCGTAAGCGGGTCATTCTTGCCCCATATTAATAATACTTCTTTTTTATTTCTTCCAAGCATCTCAAGCTCCCGGTCCATATTTTTAGTGCAGGTATGCAGCCATGTAGAAAGCATGGCTCTGCATAAGCCTTTATATTCCAGGTGTACTTTTGATTTTTCCGCATATTCAGGTACCCGCTCTGGTTTATGAAATTCGTTCATCTGCTTGTCGACGGCTCTTGGTGACCAGTAAATAGTCATGAGCAGATCAGAGATCAAAGGAGTCTTTAATGTCCAGTGCTTATCGCCGTTGCTTATAGCAGCGGGATCAATTAAAATAAGTTTGTCAAGATCCTCCGGGTTTTTATTCGCCTGGTCTATGGCTATCATAGCCCCCATAGAAACTGCTACAATATGGCAGGGAGTATTCAGGTTCAGAGAATCTCTTAATTCTTTCAGCTGATCTGTAAACAGCTGAAGATTATAATCTCCGTCCGGGCGATCTGAAAGCCCTCTTCCATATAAATCATAGCGTAATACTTTAAAACCGGCTTGCGCGAGCTCATAAAAATTTTTATCCCAGGCATAATATCCTGATCCTGCTCCGTGCAGGAATATTACCAAAGGACCTTTATCCGGACCTGCAATTTCATAATGAACATATCCCTTTGAAAGTTTTATGAATTTTCCATAGGCATTTTTTCGTACGGAGTCTGTAAGCTCTTTACTTTCTTTATTATAATAAAAGTACAGAGAGGCGATTCCCAGAAATGCTAGAGTACTTAAGATTAGTAAAACTTTAAATATTTTTTTCATGAAGAGGATTAATACTTCAGCTTTTTAATAACTTTTGCAGGTACTCCCGCTACTACTGTATAAGGAGGAACATCTTTCGTTACTACTGCTCCGGCAGCAATAACAGCTCCTTCACCAATTTTTACACCTCTTAATATAGTTGCCTTTGATGCAACCCAGACACCATCTTCTATGATCAATGGAACAGAACAGATCTCCACTTTGTCCGTGGCACGGTCATGCACATTGTGATGATCACTATCCATGATTAAAACATAAGGAGAGATCCTTACATTGTTTCCAATGATAACTTCATTACGAACGGAGATATGAGCGCCATTGATCCTGGTGCTGCTACCAACTTTTAATTTTGCTCCTCTTCCGACAAATAATTTCGCCTGATTAAATTCTGACCATATCCGCACTTCGTTTCCCAGGATTATTTCTCCTTTATTTTTAATGACAGGCTTGCCATTCACCGAAACAAATTTTCCCACTTTAGTGCATTTGATTAAGTAGATCCGTGCTATGGTAATTCGGAGCACTCCTCTCAAAAGTTCTAAAAAAGTTCCCCATAGTGAATTTTCTTTATGCTTTAAACGGAACTGTTGCCAGCGCTGTAAAATCATTGTAGTCATAGGGGCGCGAAAATTGAGATTGTTGGATAGTATATATAATAAACATGGCTGGGAAAATAATGTTTACGTGGGCTTGTTGCTTAAATGTGTGAGTGGAGGAACTTTTTATCTGAAAACTTCCTTTTATCCCTAACATATTCGAATTAAATGTTATCTGACCCCAAGAATGTAAGTTTTAACGATAAAAAAAACATTCTGGGTATATGCAGTACTAAAAAAATACGTTATCACACGTCACATGCCCCAAGTCACTTATTTGGGAATTGAATCTACAGATTCAGAAAAGTTCAGAGCTCGAACTGATCGTTTGTTTGACTATCCCGGATAGACAACAACATGTATTCAAAATGCACTTATTTTATGGTGCGCATTAAATCATTTTCAACCAAAATTATTAAGAATGAAAAAGTTGAGTTTTATTATTACGTTATTTCTATCCGCCGCATTATCCTTTACTTCTTGTCAGAAGAAAGAAAATGAGATTCAACCGGCAAGTGGAAATGATATGAGCGTAAAGCTGGAGGGTATTACCTATGCTTACATTATCAAGCCGACAGAATCAGAAGTAGATGGAAGCAAATTAAATCTTGCTCCCGGCAGTGTAGTATGCATTGAGTCAGGGACAAGAGGCCCTCTTTATTTAAAGAATTTTACAGGCACCGAAACGAATCCTATTACTTTTATCAATGGTAGCAGCGGGCAGACTATTATCAAAGGTAATTCCGGAGGGCCATGGGCTGTAAAAGTTGGCTACAGCAAAAATATCCGTATCACGGGAACTGGAAGTTCCAGCAAATATGGGATAGTAATGGAAGGAGGACAAAATAGTTTTACGCTTCCGGAGCTCACCACCAATTATGAAATTGATCACGTTGAAGTGAGGAATGCGGGTTTTGCAGGTATCATGGCTAAAACAGATCCTAACTGCGATTCAAAAACCTGGAGAGATAACTTCGTGATGAGAAATGTCTCTTTACATGACAATTATGTTCATGATGTAAAAGGAGAGGGGTTTTATGTTGGCAATTCCTTTTACAATGGAAAAAGCGAGTCATGCGGCACAGTTTACCCTCATACAATTGAAGGTTTGAAGATATATAAGAACATAGTAAATAACACGGGGGCTGAAGGTATTCAGGTAGGGTGCGCTGTGAAAGATTGTGAAATTTATGACAATAGTATAGAGAACCCTGGCAGGGATCCGTTTGCTGCTTATCAGAACAATGGCTTACAGATTGGTGCCGGTACAGGAGGGAAGTGTTATAATAATATTATCAAAAATGCCCCTGGAAATGGCATGATCGTAAATGGTATAGGTGGCAATCTGGTTTATAATAATTTGATTGTAAACTCAGGTGCTCTTGGTATTTTCTGTGATGAAAGAACTGAACCAAAAGAAGGATTTACCTTTATTAATAATACGATTGTAAATTCCGGTACTGATGGAATGAGATTTTACAGTGAACTGGTTCCTATGAATAATATTATCAATAATATTATCATCAATCCTAAATCAGGAAAGTATATCAATGCAGCTTCAGGGGTTAAATTAAATAGTCAGAATAATTATACTTCTATGGATGTAGCGTCTGTGAAATTTGCAGGTTCTGATAACTATACTTTAGCAAGTGGTTCTCCGGCAATCAATGCAGGGGCAAACGTTTCTTCTTATGGTGTGGTAAAAGATTTAATGAACAATCTCAGACCGGCAGGAGGAGCTTATGATATAGGAGCGTATGAGTCTGGTGCAAGCGGAGGATCTTCAAGTTCTTCTCCGACACCTACGCCAACTCCTACACCGTCACCAACACCTACGCCAACACCAACGCCAACGCCGTCGACCGGACAGTCAGTAGTGAGTTTAACCCTGGTAAACGCGGATACTGAAAAAGATATTGCTCTCCTTACAAATGGATACATTATCGATTTTGCAAAAATTGGAACAAAGAATC
>JAIERY010000210.1 GCA_019746425.1 Cytophagaceae bacterium | reverse complement strand
ATGTGAAATTCTTCCTGTTTAGATTGGAGAAATTATTTGCCTAATGAGGTTACTCCCCAGAAAATAAATGTGATCCCTAATTTCCTTTCCATCAAAAAACCAAGAAAGCTCTGTAGGTGTCCAAATTAAAGTGTATGTATGGTATTCATCATCTTGCCCATAAGCCGTTTGCTTTTCATGAAAAGTAGTGCAGTTACAAGCTCCTCTTTCACAACATACTCTCCAACTTGTATAACTTCCAGTTCCTGTAGTTGAAATAACACTGAGTGAACAAGCCCCTGTAGCATTATTGTATGAAATAATTTTTCCTTCTATTTTTTTGTTAACGTCAATTCCAGGGATGGCACTGTCAAAATAATATATTGTCAATAATTGATCAGGGACAAGTCCCCAGCCACTTGGCATGGTTATGTTTTTATTTGTATTGTTTATTGTAATATTATTAGAACAATTAGGTGTAGAACCAGCGCAATGATCAGTAAACCAATGATCAGTACTGAAAAAAAGCTTGGGATATCTTCCATTATATTCAAATACATCAATTTCCGGTGGCCAAGCATCGTGACCGGAAAGCCAGAAAGCAGAATACATACCAGCCCCTTTTGCCATTTTGCATCTTATTTCGAACATACCGTATAAATATCCCCCAGTGCCTAATGAACAACTAGGTTCGCTGTATTTGCTTCTGAGCATACCTGAGGTATAATTGTAGGTGTTTCCATCACAAGCAACAGGTGGTGAAGCATTCTGCATTCTTACATGTAGAATGCCGTCTTGTATATAAACGTTATTTGGATCGTTGCATGAATTGTATGTTGGATCCCATTGGTGCAAATCATTAAATGTTGGAAAAGTAAAGGCCCAGTCATTTGATAAAGGAGGATCCCCTGCATTAAAATCATAGTTTTTAAAAAGATCCCACTTGGATTTATCCAAAAAAGTCTGCGCAGGTAATTTTAAATTAAAAAAAATTAATAAGGCTGCTAGATAGAAAATTCTTGTGTGTGTAGTCATAGCTCAGGTTGTTGGTTTGCTTAAAATTATTGATTATATTCTAGATTTCAAAATGCATGCCTATAGGCATGAGTATTCTAGTGTAAGAGATGTTTAACATTAATTCGCAAATAAATTTTCAGCTTAGGATGGCCGTTTTTCATATTTTCCTTTGTATTTATTTATAATGATAAAAGGCAAATCAAAAAGCATTGACATGCCATGTCGGAAAACATTTACACTGTTTCCATCCTGGCTTTGCAATTCAACAGGCAAGCGCTTGATATCATAGTTGCGCTTAAATGCTATATAAAATAATTCCACATCTATAGTAAATCCTTTTATTCTTGAAACACCAAATAAATCTTCGGCAATTTCTGCTCTAAAACCTTTAATGCCGCATTGAGTGTCATATATACCTGTTGTGATAAATTTCCCTACAATGTTTGAGAAAAGTCTGCTTCCGAATGATCTTAAAAATGGCACATCGCGGAAATAAGAGGAATTAGTCAACGTTCTGTCGCCGACTACCATATGAAATTCCTTAAAATCAAGATAGTGAAGGAGTTTTTCAATGACATTCGTTTTGTAAGGAATATCTGCATCGGTAAAAATTCTGAATTTACCTTTTGCATGGAGCATTCCATTTTTCAGCGCGGCACCTTTCCCCATATTGACCGGATTTTTAACAAAGCGGCAACCTGATTCTAGTGCTACTCTTTCAGTCTCGCCCTTATCATCGCTACCATCATCAACTATGATTACCTCGTATGTATATGTTTGTTTTTTTAAATAGTCAAATAACACAGGTAGGTTTTTCCGGAGAACTTCTACGCTCCTGTAAGAAGGAATGATAATACTTAAATATGTATCGCCTTGTTTCACTTTACATTCAGTCTAGATGGCCATGAAAAACCCAATCACCCCATAGTTTATAGCATTCGGATTTTTTAATTCTCAATACAGATGTCAATTTTTCCTTATAGGGAAAAAAGTTGACATGTTCGTCCAAGGTATAATAATAAAATCGCTGGCAAGGAACCACTACGAATAATTGTTTTTTTGCTATACGCTTCAATTCCTTTATAGCTGAAGGTAGATCAATAATATGTTCAAGTGTATGGCAGCAGGTTACAACATCAAAAGATTTGTCAGCATAAGGAAGATTTTCTATATTCCCTTTTTTGAAAGTATAATCTTTTGCCTCTCCAAAATTTTTAATATCAAATCCATGCAAATCAATATGACTATGTTTGCTTTTAATTTGTTGTAACAAATATCCTTTACCACATCCAATGTCAATAAAGTTTTTTGCCTCCGGAGAAATATTATTCAGAATAAATTGCAGGCTTGGTTTATTTAAATCAGTGAGCCTGTTTCTGGAGATTGAATCCAAACTACTGTAAAATCTGTCGTATTCTTCCGGGGTAAAATCATAAGCCAGTTTTTTAAAATCCATTACCTGGCTTATATTTTTCCCTCTATAGGCATAATAAAAGAAAGGATACATAAACCATTTGCAGTCTCTTATTAAGGGAGGTATGCATTCATCCATAAAAAAGCGAATGAAGTTGGTGATGTTTCTATTCATTATTATTAATTGATTTTAAAACCGGTAGAATCTGTTATTTTTATAAATTTCCTTATCCATTGACTTGTACACGTTTACAGATGCTGGCCTTATTAATAATTCATCTATTATGATATTTTTATTTCCGGCAATATTGTTTTTTAAACTTAACCTGACAATTGCATCTGAATAAGAAACTGGAAATTCCCTTTCAAACAAAGCCCAGCTATTATCTATGGTTTGCATGTATCTGGATATAGAGTTTTCATCATAATGTATGGTTTTCCCATTTTTAATTACTTCAAGAATAAAAACTGTCCGGGCATACAAATCTTTATCGATGTCTGCAATCCAAAAACTTAATTTGTATGGTAAATTTCTGGTATTGGGAATTGAGCCTTCGAAAACGATGAATTTTTCATCTCCTGGCCCAACATATGCTCCTTTTCCTTTATAAGAAATATTTTTTGAATCAAACTTATCAAAGTTTTGATGCAGAAATCCCTGTAGGCTATCTGTAGTGTGGAAAATATTTCGAGAAATATTCAACCCCTTAATTTCTTCTTTTACTTGTATTTTGAAAAAATCGCTGTAAGAATGAAGTGCTTCAAAGGGTAACTCATAAACCTGAAATTTGCCATTATCTAATATGAATTTACATTTATTAAAAAGATATTTTTCATTTTCTTTCACTAAATCTTTGTCTGCTATTACTAAAAAAGGTTTTTGGTTTGGGAAGTCTTTAATGATTTTTAATGGTTTATATGGTTCAAGTACCAATGCCAAACTTTTATATGTTTGCGATAGTGAAGTGCGGCTTAGATGTACTGCCAATGTCGGAAGCCCGGTTTTTGTCGAAAGTATTAAGGCATGATTATAAAATGATGTTTCATTCCCATACCAGATACTTTCTGAGCCCACATGAAAATATGGTAGAGGTAGAATAGCCTGATAGTTTTTTAAAGGAATTTTTTCTATCCATCTGTTTTCAGGAAGTTCATTTTTTCTATCAGAAATAAAATCAACTTCATATTTTATCAGACAATCTCCCAACCCGTTATTATGCAAATAAGCATCAATGAATAAAGGTATCATAAAAAGATACACCACAGCAAACTTCCATTTAGGAAGCAGGTAGACACTCCACTTATAGATGAGATAAAATGCTGTGATGTTCATAGCATAAAAAAATATCCACGCAAATCTTCCTACGCCTCTCATTTGTCTGATTATACCGATGTGGTTATAAAGAGATTCAAATTTTGTGAAGGGAAGACCAAAAGAAAAAAGCAATGTGAGTAAACCTGTCCAGAAAAATACATTCAATATAGGAATGTCGGTAACCCAGAATATGGTTTTTAATTTCCATTTATATATTTTCCAAACTGTCAAAAATATAAGCGCTACTGCTATAAAAGCAGCAGCAGACCCAACATATGCTATTCCCTCAAATTCTTTACTGTCTACATAAAAGAACATTGTGTAATACTGTTCCAATGGAGTATTTAAAGGAATAAAAATACCTTCCCAATAAGACAGATAAAAAAAGAAGCCCCACGGGTTATTAGTTCTGTCCGGTGATTGATCAATTATCCATATCCATGTATGAATGAGGAGAAAGGGAATTATTAATTGATATGAGAAGTTAAACATTATTCTCTTTAAATTCCTGTATCTCTTTTCAGAAATAAAAAGGAATAACCAATAACAAATCACCATTGCCCCAATCAATCCCAAATAATATATATGGAATAATGACAGAATAAAAGTTGTGATCCCTAGAATAACTGAGTACTTATATTTCTGAGTGTAATAATGAAGCAGTAATAAATAGAATGCGAGAGGAATAGCAAACATGTATCCCAAAGTAAAGTGTCCGACAAACCTATTGATTTGAGGAGATAAAAAACCGACTCCTATTGCAATGCAAAAACTATAGACCTGAGGAAGTCCGAGCCTTCTAAATATCAAATACAGAATTACTATTGATAATAACAGAGAAATGAACATTTCAAGATTTATAATAGCAATTGTGTATCCGGAAAGATCCAGGCCAATTTTTTTAAGTGAAATAAGTAATGATGTAATAGGGAATTGACCATTTGCAAAAAAAGCATTTTCCCCGTATGGATAATTTAAATTTGTATGATACATGTAGGTTGTATCATACTTGGCATGATAAAAAAAGTTGACATAACTTTGCAGTGCATCACCTCCGCCTCCCCAGCAGTACTGGTTTATATAATAGATCGTTCTTCCATAAAAATGACTTATTATTAAAATTGAGGTTATGATAAGAAGAAAAATTACATATTGTTTCTTATGAATATTAAACTTCATTATATAAATAAACTGTTGTATTAAAATTATTGGTACTTAGGAGGTATATAGAGCTAAAAAATCAATTCCCCACTTCCGACAAAAACTTCACCCTCATCAGCCTCAGTTCTTCTTCGGAGTATTCATCACCTAGTTCTTCAAGGGCGAATTTGATGCTGTCGTTCTCAGCCTGCATGAAATAATCAAAAATATCATCCTGCCTCTGCTCGTCAATTATCTGGTTGATGTAGTAGTCCAGGTTCAGCCTTGTTCCGGAATAACAGATATGCTCCACCTCTTCAATCACCTCGTTCATGGACATATGTTTTACTTCGGCAATTTCGTCCAGCCCGATCTTTCTGTCAATCTGCTGTATGATGAATATTTTTATTTTAGACTTATTGACAGAAGATTTTACAATTACTTCGCTCGCTGTTTCGATATCATTCTCCTCTACATATTTTGCAATCAGCTCAATGAAAGGTTTGCCAAACTTCGACACTTTACCTGCGCCTACTCCGTTGATGTGACTCAGCTCCTCTTTGGTAGTAGGATAAGTAGTGGCCATCTCTTCCAAAGATGGATCCTGGAAAACCACATAAGGAGGAAAATTCTTCTCTTTCGCAATTTTCTTTCTTAAAGCTTTTAGCAGATCAAAGAGCGCGGGATCATAAGTCTTGGATACCTGGGGTTCTTTTTCTGTTTCTTCCGCAAGGGCTTCATCGGAGTAATCATGGTCTTTGGATAATGTTACAGACACAGGTTTATTCATGAACTCCATCCCTTTTTCTGAAATTTTCAGCACACCGTAATTCTCAATATCTTTTTCCAGATAGCCCAGCATCAGTATCTGCCTGAAAACCGAGTTCCAGTGCTCAGGTTTTTTATCCTTGCCTTTGGCATAAACCTCCAGCTGATCATGTTTGTAGCTTTTGGTGTATTCATTCTCCTGTCCTGAAAGTACAGCGCTCATATGAGAGATCCAGAATCTTTCTTCTGTCAGCTTTGCTGTTTGCAAGGCAAGCAATACATCATCTTTCCCTTCGAATGTTTCTTTTGGTTTGATGCAATTGTCGCAGAAGCCGCAATCCTTTCCATAATTTTCACCAAAATAGTGAAGCAGCTGTTTTCTTCTGCAAACAGAAGACTCTGCATAGGACACCATCTCCTGAAGAAGATGTCTTGCGTTGTCACGTTCTGTTACGGATTTATCTTTATTGAATTTTTCAAGCTTAATGATGTCTTTATCACTGTAAAACATCACACAATTACCTTCCAGTCCATCTCTTCCCGCTCTTCCGGTTTCCTGGTAATATCCTTCCAGTGATTTTGGTGCATCGTAGTGAATGACATACCTTACGTCTGGTTTATCAATTCCCATACCGAATGCAATGGTAGCAACAATCACGTCAGCATCCTCATTCAGAAATGCATCCTGATTTTGTATTCTTATACTCGCATCCAGACCTGCATGATAAGGAAGCGCCTTGATATCATTTACTTTCAGAAGCTCCGCAATCTCTTCTACTTTTTTTCTGCTCAGGCAATATACGATTCCTGATTTTCCCTTATGGCTGTGAATGAATTTGATTAACTGTTTTTTGGTATTGATCTTCGGTCTTACTTCGTAGTAAAGATTTTTTCTGTTGAAAGAAGATTTGAAAAGGGCGGCTTCTTCCATCTGCAGATTTTTCTGTATATCCTGCTGTACTTTAGGAGTAGCTGTAGCAGTAAGTGCAATCACCGGAAGCTGTGGTCCGATAAGATCTATAATGCTTCTGATTTTCCTGTATTCCGGACGGAAATCATGTCCCCATTCAGAAATACAATGAGCTTCATCGATGGCTACGAAAGAAACTTTACCCTTTTGAAGAAAAGAAATATTTTCTTCTTTGGTAAGAGATTCGGGAGCTACATATAAAAGTTTTACCTCACCGTTCAAGATCCCTTTTTTTACCTTATTGATCTCAGTTTTGGTGAGGGTAGAATTTAATACCTGTGCATTTACGCCGATCGCATTCAACTGATCCACCTGATTTTTCATCAGGGCAATGAGTGGAGATATTACGATGGCAGTACCGGGCAGCATAATAGCGGGAAGCTGGTAACATAGAGATTTCCCTGCCCCGGTGGGCATGATTACGAAAGTATTTTTGCCGGCTAAAAGGTTGTTAATGATTTCTTCCTGGTTGCCCCTGAATTGATTATAACCGAATACATTCTTTAATTTTGAGACTAAATCAACTTCGTTTTCTATCAACATTTTCTCTTGGAATATCTTAATTCTTTAATTAATTATATATTTGTTACCAGAATACTAATATAAACCTATTTAACTTGAATTTAATAAAAAATATCAAATTAATTGCTGCCCGGGTGTTGCAGAATGAAGCGGAGGCAATAAGCAAATTAATTGATTATCTGGATGATGATTTTGAGGCTTCTGTGCAGGCAATATTAGAAAATAAGGGCCGTGTAGTAGTTACCGGTATTGGAAAAAGTGCAATTATTGCAAATAAGATCGTAGCCACACTCAATTCAACAGGTACGCCTTCCATATTCATGCATGCAGCAGATGCCATCCACGGCGATCTTGGAATGATACAAAAAGAAGATATTGTGATCTGCATTTCCAAGAGCGGCAGCAGTCCTGAGATAAAAGTTTTGTTACCGCTTCTTAAAAGAACAGGATCCAAATTAATCGGCATTGTAGGGAGTAAGAATTCTTACCTGGCGCAGGAAGCGGATTTTGTACTGGATGCTTCTATTGAAACAGAAGCCTGCCCCAACAATCTTGCTCCTACTACGAGTACAACCGCTGCGCTTGCGCTGGGCGATGCGCTTGCTGTATGTTTGATTGAAGCACGCAATTTTACCAAAGATGATTTTGCAAAATATCATCCGGGCGGATCCCTGGGAAAAAAACTTTACCTGAGGGTTTCAGATATATATCCAAACAATGCTTTGCCTGTCGTGAAAGAAGATGCAGGCATTAAACAAATCATTTTCGAAATCAGCTCCAAAAGGCTGGGTGCTACAGCCGTACTCAATAACAAAGAAGAGCTTACCGGGATTATTACAGATGGGGATTTGAGAAGAATGCTGGATAAGTTTGAAAATGTATCGGGAATCACTGCCAAAGACATCATGACCAAGTCCCCTAAAACCATAGATCACGAAGAATTTGCGGTTAATGCACTAAATTTGCTGCAAAACATGAACATTACACAGGTAATTGTAGTAAAAGAAAGTAGAATAGCAGGCTTTGTACATATACATGACCTGTTGAAGGAAGGATTAATTTAAATATGCAGTTGGCAGTTGGCAATAGGCAAAAATTGCCAATTGCCAATTGCCAATTGCCAACTTTTTTAATATGAACTCAAATAATTACGCCGTAATCATGGCAGGGGGTATAGGAAGCAGATTCTGGCCTTTCAGCCGTGCAAAAAACCCTAAGCAGTTTCACGATGTATTAGGAACTGGCAAAACACTTTTGCAACAAACAGCAGCCCGCTTTCTGAATGTTTGTCCTCCTGAAAATATCTTTATAGTAACCAATAAAGATTACGTAGGACTGGTTAAAGAGCAGTTGCCATATCTTTCAGATGATCAGATCCTGGCAGAACCTATAGGCAGAAATACCGCTCCATGCGTTGCTTACGCCTGTTATAAGATCAATCAGAAAAACGCCGCGGCAAATGTAGTAGTAGCTCCTTCAGATCATGTGATTCTTAAGGAGAATGAATTTGAAGAAAAGATTAAAGAAGCTTTAAGCGAAGCTTCTAAAAATGACATACTTATTACCCTGGGAATTAAGCCCAGCCGCCCCGACACGGGCTATGGCTACATCCAGCGTGGCGCCGTCGTACCGCGGCTGGAAAGCACGTTCG
>JAIERY010000065.1 GCA_019746425.1 Cytophagaceae bacterium | reverse complement strand
TATTAACCCGTTGCGCCGATACGTTTGTATCATGGACTGCTGATGAAATTATTCCTTACCAGAATTCGCAGGACACTTATAATAATTTTGTGGACACAGGAATTACCGATATATCCCTTACTCCGATCAATGGCGGAACACATGGTTCAAGTTTTATGCCTATGGTAAAACTGGTATTGCCTTGGTTTCAGGAATTGAATAGTAATTAATACTATATGGTTATAATATCCCACAACCCACTACTGCAACATCGAAAAAAGAATCCTGGGTAGTCATAATGTTAATGTTTTAACTTTTTAAAACCATTTTCCATTTATCAGTTTCAGCAAACTCTTTTATAATCGCGTTCCTATCCTTTAATAATTTTTTTAAATACGCTTTAAGAATTAACCTGTTAAATATTCTTCCTGCAATTCCGGCAGGTGATTCAAAGTCAAAATGATCTTCCATTGTAGTCATGCCGTTCTGCTCTTTGAAAAGATGATCATGCCTTATTTTTTTGAAAGTACCTTTGAGCATTTCATCTCTGAAATAATAAGGATACATAAAACCTGTAATTCTTGACTGCAGGGTCTGAGTCACTCCAAAATGTTTTGCTTTCCAGGTTACTTCTTCGTTAAGCCCTATCAGGCCGGATGTAACACCTGCTATGGCTTCTTCATTAGTATGCACAGTTGATATTTTGTGCAGGTCGATGCTTCTTGTAAGATCAAAACATCTTTCAATAGGAGCATTTATTTCGGTTTTTAATTCTATGATCGGCATTATTTTAATTCCTCCCTCCAGAATTTTTTAGTGGAACTAATGGATATACCTAAATATTTTTCACCCTCTTTCCTATCGGCGATATTGTCTTCGAAAAGCAATCTGTATTGCTGTGAATTGATTATTCCCGGCAACAAAGGACTGGTAATATATTTTATAAGGGTAGCCAGTATCTTCTCAGGAATCTCCACGTATCTGTATTTTTTCTTACGTGCTTCTCCCATCAAGTCAAATAATTCTTTAAAGCGTAACTGTTCATAGCCTGTAACGTTTAATACAGGCGGTACATGATCTGCTTCACACAGCCGGAATATGATTGTATAAAGATCTTCGGAAAGCACAGGTTGAATTTTGTGATTCAGAAATTTTTTGGGAACAAATATTAACCCTGCCGTGAAGCGGGCAATACTTCCAATCATTTTTAATTTTCTTACGAGCATGGTATTGTGCGTACATACGATCGAAGGGCGGACACATACAGTATCGGGATATTTCTTCAAATACTCATCTGCCATTCCTTTAGTACTCAAAAAATCCACCGGGTGAGTTGGATCTGCGCCGAGCGCCGACAACTGGATAATGCGAGGGTTTCCCAGGATTGCCCTGTTCGCTATAATAATTTTTGTAAGTTCTGTGTGAATTTTATGAAAAGAATATTCTTTGGATGCATGGATCTGCCCCACGCAATTGATAATCACATCTGCGCTGCCAAGCTTTTTCCAATAATCATTGAAAGGGTCAAACAGGAAAAATTCTTTGCAGGGCTTTCTGGATGTACCAATTACTTCTCCCTGAAGATTTCTTTTAAGAAAGTCATAAAGTCCTTTACCGATTTGTCCGCTTGCGCCAAGAATAATGATCTTCATATATTCACTGATTTAGGAGGCAGCCATTGATAATAAATTGTTTCAAACACCCTGAAAGCTCCCTCCAGTTTTGCAGTCTGAAAGAATGTATTTTCAAAATTATAACAGCCTACCTGTTGTATCGGCCATTTCTCTCTCTGTATCTGTGTAACTCTTACTTCATCACTTAACACAGAGTAAGCCCGGTCGATAGAGCCGACTGTCTTTCTCAATCCTTCGTTGACTTTTTCCGTAGGGTGATTTTCGATGCAATACCTGATATGATCATTCCCCTGCCTGATAAATACCTCTTTTTCTTTTTCGGTGATTGATGCTTTTTCAAGGTTATAGTCTGTAAATATATTTCCGCCGGTCACGATCACAGGATTGTCAGAGAATGATTTGAAAAAGAAAATTCCCTTATAGTCACCATTATTATATTTGCTGTCATCTATCAGCAGCCTGAAGGCTACGTGCCTGTAACCAAAATGGAAAGCAGAAGGCAGAAAGGAAGGGTGCATTTTCTTTAGCTTTACATCTACCATAGATATCAAAGCTCTGCCGTTGAAATCTCTCACCTGTATGGAAGAAGGCACTTTGCCATCCAGCTCTTTAATGTCTACTGAAAAATTTACCAGACGCACATCATGCAGTTCTCCAATGTATTTTACAGGAATTCTTTTTAGCGCTTCCATAAATTTATGATTTAAAGTGATAGTAGTAAACCCAGAATAATGCCGTGGACTGTAGGAATAAAAACCAGCTGACCGTCCACCCTGCAGAAAGTTTCAGATACCTGACTCTTTCAATGTGCAGATAAAGCATAAGGCCACTGCTGAATAAGACACTTGCCAGGGGGAAATACATCAATTTTATTCCTGTAACAAACCAGAAAACCCACCATGGAATGAATACCAGCAGGCCAACTACCATGATGCTTCCGAGATGCCCCAGGTAGTCCATGAATTTTTCTTTCATGAATATCCTGGCTGCAAGTATTTGCAATACCCAGCCGGTGCCTGCTATCAGGAGCATTTGTTTTGCCGCTTCTAAAACTGATAGGCCCGGCAGGAATTTTCTGAGAGAAATCCCCAACAGCATGGTAAGCAATGTCGAAGCTAAAAAAGTAAGTATGATATAAGATAAACGGTATTTAAAAACCGGATCAGGATAGCAGTCACACTCAAATTTACTTTTGTTCTTTGGAGTGGCGATGATGTAACGGTTGTTGGCCTGTATTTTATAAAATTGCTCGAACAGCCAGTAAAACGGTTTTACTTTTAAAAGCAGGTCAGCAATTTTATACTGACTGGAAAAAATATAGGCTATTCCTTCTGCCCCGTAAATTGTATTTCCGTCTTTGGTATCAATGAGTGCCATGACATTTTTAAACTGATTGGGATCAACCTTTACGACATGCTCTGCCGGAAGATTATTATATGCGCTGATTTTATTTTCAGGAATGGAAGTAAGTTTTACCACTACTTCCTTCAGCGAGGAGCACACCTTGCAGTTGCTGTCGTAAATGATCAATTTATTGTCTAAGGTTTTCATAAGTTTTAATTTTATGTTTCAAAACTTTCAATATTCCATGAAACTTATTTTAAAATTTTTTTACTTAAATAATTTCAGGAGAGATCCGAAGAACCCGTTCTCTTCAGCCTTCACCATGGTATCAATTGTTTTATCCGCATTGCCTGCGATTCTCTTGATTCCATTGATAGTTTCCATAAAAGCTTTTACTTCCTTGTCTTTTTTATCCCCTTCGACTTTGCTTACCTGTTCCAATACTTTCAGCACAGGCTCCAGTTCTCTCTTCTTTCTTTCTTTGGCTACCTGCGTGGTAATTTTCCAGATATCTTTCTCCGCCCAGAAAAACTCTTTTCTTTCCCCTGATTTGAAAACCCTTTCCACCAGTCCCCAGTCAATAAGGTCTCTTACATTCATATTGACATTCCCTCTGGAGATATTCAGTTCTTCCATAATATCTTCAGTAGATAAAGCTTCCGGAGAAATCATTAAAAGCGCATGAATCTGGGCCATGGTTCTGTTGATCCCCCAATTGGAACCGAAAGTTCCCCAGGCCTGAATAAACTGATTTTTTGCTTCTTCTAATTTCATTTTCTGTGTGCTTCTACTTATTTAACGGTAAAGATATATTAAAGTTTCCAAACTTTCAATAATTACTGAAAGTTTAATTATTTGATAAAATATGCCTTAATTCAGTCAAAATAAGCTTTAAGACAAGATCAGCATAAATAATACATACATTTTAATAGAATAAAAATTGAAAGTATATTTATAGAATAATTATTAAACATGGAAATACTCATATTTTTAGCTATCGTCACTTTAATGGCTGTTATGTTATCTACTATAAGCGGCCTGGGAAAAAAAATCTTATATCTCGGAGATAAAATTGATGCGCTGAAAGAAGAAATCAAGTCTTTAAAAAATGAAGGGGTTAATGAAGAGATAAAGAAAAAACCATCAGTTACTTTAAACCAGGGTATAACTCCGCCTGTAATTGTAACTCCACCTGTAGTTAAGAAAGAAGAACCTCCTGTAATTGTTCCTAAAAAATATCCGGTAAAAGACCCGGTGAATGAGTTTGTTCCTACATCTGAACCTGTCAATATTCCACCAGCTATTAAAGAAGCCCCTAAGAAATATGCCCCCTCCTTCTTTGAAAAAAATCCTGACCTGGAAAAATTCATTGGAGAGAATCTTATCAATAAAATTGGTATTGCCATATTGGTATTAGGGATTGGCTTCTTTGTAAAGTACGCCATAGATCAAAACTGGATCAATGAGATAGGTCGTGTGTTCATTGGTATTTTATGCGGCGGCATTCTTTTAGGATTTGCCCATAAACTCAGAAAAAGTTTTAAAGCATTTAGCTCTGTCCTGGTAGGCGGTGGTATGGCCATATTTTATTTCACCATTGCTATAGCTTTTCATGAATATCATTTACTATCTCAGACTGCGGCTTTTATAGTGATGGTTATTATTACAGCCTTCTCAGTATTGTTGTCCATTGCTTATGACAGAAAAGAGCTTGCAATACTAGCCATTATCGGTGGATTTGCCTCCCCTGTTATGGTAAGCACAGGCTCCGGAAACTACATAGTTTTATTTACCTACATTCTTATCCTGAACTGCGGCATGCTGACACTGGCATATTACAGAAGATGGCATGTTATCAATATCATATGTTATGTATTTACGATTATCCTATATGGCGGCTGGCTGATCAAACAAAAGGTAGATGAAGAAAATATACCGTATATCGGCGGACTGATTTTTGCAACGCTGTTTTACCTGATTTTCTTTTTAATGAACATTATCAATAATATTAAAGAGAACCGAAAATTTTTAGTATTTGAGATTTCCATATTATTGAGCAATACATTCCTGTATTATTCTGCCGGCATGATCTTGCTGGACGATGTGAATGAGGGAATTTATAAAGGTTTGTTTACAGCGCTGATAGCTGTCTTTAATTTTATTTTCGCCTTCCAGTTGTTCAGAAATAAAAAAGTAGATATTAACCTTGTTTATCTGCTAATAGGATTGGTACTGACATTTTTAAGCCTTGCAGCTCCCGTACAGTTGGAAGGAAATTATATCACTTTATTCTGGTCAATAGAAGCTGTATTGCTTCTGTGGCTGTCTCAAAAATCAGGAATACAATTAATCAAAATCAGTTCTATAATCGTCATGATGCTGATGTTTATAAGCCTTGTGATGGATTGGTTTAATATATATGCTTATAGAACTGAAGAGTTAAATATCATTTTTAATAAAGGATTTATCACCGGCATAGTTTCTCTTGCTTCGATTTTTGCAACCATTTTATTGCTCAAAAAAGAGACATTGGAGATCTTCCCGGGATTACCACGGGATATATATAAATACCTGCTGAGCATAATATTCACCATATTTCTATACATCACTTTTCTGCTGGAGCTTTCCTACCAGCTTCCCTATTACATAGAATGGAGTGAAACCAAAAGCATGATTATCGGAAGCTATAATTTAGCCTTTGTGTTTGGCTTTATTATATATAGTATTCTAATGAACACCCACAGGCTGAAGACTATTTCCATTATAATGGGTATAATCGGTACACTGGCCTATACATTATATTATCACCAGCAGATTATCGATATAAGAAATTATTATCTTGAGCCTATAGAAGTTGCTTATAACAATACAAAAGCTGGCACTGACTTATGGCATTTCCTTTATCACTATTTTCTTATAATCTTATGTGTTCTTATTTTAATTTATACCTTAAAAAATATTCAATCGGTTTTTAAATTAAAATCGGATGGCGGAAAGGTTTATTTATGGTTTTTTGTTGCAGCGCTGCTATTCATTGCAAGCTCAGAACTGGATCATATTGTTTTGCTCGCCAATTACCAGGCAGGCTCAAGTATATACCATATTATCAATCAAAATCACAAGATAGGCTTCCCGATACTCTGGGGATTGTGTTCATTTATTTTAATGATAGTCGGCATGAATAAAAAGATGAAAATTTTACGAATCATATCGTTGTCAATTTTCTTTATAACGCTGCTTAAATTATTTATCCTAGACATCAGAGGAATATCTGAAGGAGGAAAAATTGCAGCCTTTATCTGCCTTGGAATACTATTATTAGTAGTATCTTTTATGTACCAGAAATTAAAAAAACTGGTAATGGAAGATGAAGTTAAACCTACAGAATCATGAGAAAAATTATTTTTTTATCCATCTTACTATTTGGCGGAATTTTCGATGCTGTATGTCAGAAATTTGACTGGGAGTGCAAACTAAAACCAGTAGAAAAGTCCGGTTTCTATAATGTGCTTTTGTCCCCGGAGATCAGCACGCACCTGAACGAAGATTTTAGAGATATACGTCTTTATGATGAGCAGCGTACTGAAGTACCATACCTGCTTAGAAAAAATATTTCCTATTCCTACAAACAGTTATTCAGAGAATATACTATCCTGAGTAATTCACAAAGGAAAAAATGCTGTACGCAGCTGGTATTACAAAATCAGCAAAAAAACAAAATCAACAATATCAGTTTATTCATCCGGAATGCTGACGTACAAAAAACTGCAAGACTCAGCGGAAGCGATGATGGTACCACCTGGTATGTAATCAAAGACAAATATTATCTTGAATCTATTTATAATGACCTGGAAACCTATGAAGTGAAATTGCTGAATTTCCCCCTGAGCAATTATGAATTCTATAAACTGGAAATAAGTGATTCTTTAAGTCCTCCGCTTAATATTATTAAAGCGGGCTATTATGACACCTACTTTGAAGACACAAAATACCTGTCATTGCCTGAACCAGCCATCGCGCAAAAAGACAGCTCGAATAAACATACCTATATAAAAGTCAACTTTCCGGCTTTACAATATGTTGAAAGATTAAAAATAAACCTGGAAGGTCCGGTATATTATTTAAGAAATGCCGAGGTAGCGCTTTCAAGAAAAGACAAGGAAGCTTTGGTATTTAATCCTATAAAATCCCTGGAATTAAAATCCAACAGTGAAAACGTTATTACACTTGGAAATATTCCACTCAAAGAGTTTTACCTGATCATAGTCAACAAGGATAATCCTCCCCTAAAAATAAAATCCATCAGCGCATTCCAGCTTCAGCATTTTCTTACTGCCCACCTGGAAAAGGATAAAAAATATTATCTGGCATTCGGAAACAAAAAAATATCTTCGCCTGATTATGACATAAAATATTTCCAGGATAGTATACCCTTATCATTGGAAACTGCACAGACAGGAGAAGTGATCAATAAAGAAGAAAAAGCTGCCCCCAAAACTGATAATACATTTTTCAAAAGTTCTATGTGGATATGGGCTGCTATTATCATAGTAATACTATTTTTAGGATACATGTCTGTTAAGATGATAAAAGAAGTAAATAAAAAATAACAGATTATATCCTGTAAGAGGCATCTATGCTCCGATTCCGAAAAATTCTATACTGCTTTTTAATAGCTATTATCCTATGGATTACTACAGGTTATTTTTCTGCAGTATTTCTTACCCGAAGTCATCATACTGACAAAGCTATCTATAAGACTTCCTTACCCGTACAGCAAATAGAATTATTTACGCAAGACCGGGTAAAAATTTCTGCCTGGCTTATTGAAGGAAAAAACGATAAAGCAGTGATTCTCCTGCCGGGAATCGGCGCCAACAGACTTTCCAGTATATCAAGGGCAGAATTTTATACAAATATGGCTTACGCTGTATTGATGCCAGATCTACTAGGTACGGGAATAAGCGAAGGAGATTATAATCTTTGGGTGAAATGAGCACAAAGATCTCATTGCATGCTATGAATATCTGAAAACTCAGGTGCAACCAGAAGTTTACTAACACCTGTGACGAAAACACCAACAACGGTAAAAAAATGCAATCCATAGTTTTAATTGAACGGTAAAAAGTGAAAAATAATTTGTATTTAGTATATTGAAAAAACTTGGTGGCCTGTGTGCCGGGGTCAGGCAGAGTGCGGCGGGAAATTTACAGACCATGTAAAGCACAACAGGGGCAATGAAAGGGAAAACGTTTAAGTGTTCTATAATACCATATGATAAAGTATAATCCTAAAAGCTGGTTTCTTTTTAAAGGCGCCCTTATAAAGAAACTTTTTGTTGGAATGGTTTTAACAACGTTGTTAACAGCCTTTCTGTGTTTGTTGCATATGAAGTTTGGTTATATTAATATAAAATGGAGTGCCGCATTGCCTGGATATATGGGAGCTGCTTTAGGACTTTTGCTTATTTTCAGAAATAATTCTGCTTATGATAAATGGTGGGAAGCACGTAAGGAATGGGGGGCGCTCGTTAACCTTTCAAGGAATATGGCGCTAACGTTATACAGTATGTTCCCAAACGGAACAAAAGAGGTTAATGCCTGCTATAAACTTCTGATAGGATTTCCTTATGCTTTAAAAGAACATTTACGGAAAGGTGTAAAAATTGAAGAGCTGAATCAAATAGAAAAGGAAGATCTTGAATTAATCAATAAAGTAAATCATAAACCTAATTCTACTTTAACACATTTAATGTTTTGATAATCAATAATAGTATAATATTTTTGTGTTATCAAAACAAGACA
>JAIERY010000259.1 GCA_019746425.1 Cytophagaceae bacterium | reverse complement strand
CATCAAAGAAGAAAAAAAGACATTGAATTAAATTTATTTAAATCAAGTGGTTAAATGTGTTAAAGTAGAATTAATAATAAAAAAGAGACTCGGAAGAGTCTCTTTTTTTGGTGCTTGCTTTTTTTTCAATGTTCTCCACAATATCTGTCCTAATTAAATTCAGGTAATATTTCTGGTATCGGGACGTAATGTCATGAATTAAAAATACATTTTTAATAACAAAAATAAGCCATTTTTAATGGTTTTAAAGCGGGATTTATTTCCTGATTTTTATTTCAATAGTGGATAAAAAACTTTCGTTTTTGCGGTCACCTTATTTACTATCTGGTGCTTCCTGCTATAAATTGTATATAAGCAAGCCGAGATAATAAGATACTAATTATAAGTCCCAATATTATGAGAAAGACAACAATATTTACTAGAAAAAGACAAATATATGTCTTTTTATTGGTTTTAACCCTTCTTCTGGCAAATACCAGTTTAAGGGCGCAGAATCTGGCCAATGTCTGGTATTTTGGAAACAAGACCGGTCTTCAGTTCACGGGAGGTACAGTAACACAATTACAGGATGGTCCTAATTTAACGGGAGCAACCGGTGAGGGAGAGGGTTGCACTACAATCTCAGATGGAAACGGAAATCTTTTATTTTTTACGGACGGGGATAATGTATATAATAGAAACAGAGTAGTAATGCCTGCTGGTACGGGACTTACCGGAAGCTATACCGCTGCACAATCTGCTCTTATTATTGCACAGCCTGGCTCGGTTAACATTACTGTTGGCGGTGTTACCTACCCGCGATACTATTATATATTCACCGTAGATGCTACCGGAGCTACTTCAGGTCTGAGATATTCCATTGTTGATATGACCCTTAATGGAAACCTTGGTGATGTGACTACTAAAAATACTCTGGTAATGGCCAACCTAACAGAAGGACTTGTAGCGATCCCGCACTTTAATGGCGTTGACACATGGATTATGGCCCGTAGTCCTGGGACCGGAAATAGTTATTATGCTATCCTGGTTTCATCCGGCGGGGTAGCTGCACCAGTGGTAAGTTCAGCAGGAATGATTCCTAACGGAACTTCTACGTATATGATGAAAGCAGATCCCTGTTATAAAAGATTGGCAGTTGTGTATCATAACAACTGGAATACCGGTACCGGATTATCTGACAATGCTTTTGAAATTTTACAATTTGATAATAATACAGGAGTAGTTTCTGCATATCCGACAAATCTTAAAATAACCAACGTCATTCAGAAAGCAAACTCCGCAGATTACAGAGGGATTTATGGTGTCGAATGGTCTCCCAATGGAAGATATTTATTTATCTCAGAATTGGTAGACAATATGATTTATCAGTACGATGTATATGCAGGAGGAACTTTTCCAGGCACAGTAGGAACACTGGCAGCTATCACCGCTTCGAAGCAAAATCTTGGAACCGGCCCCACTGTAAGAACAGGTCATTTGCAAATGGGGCCTGATGGAAAAATTTATACTGCACAGCATACATGGGCATCAGGAATGTCTTATGTAGGTGTGATCGCAAATCCTAATGCATTCCCTGCAACGTGGAACTCCACTGCATATGGGTGGAACTTTGCCACTATGAGCGGAAATGTGGCTATGGGATTGCCAACGCTTCCTAAATCTTTCTCTGCTGCTAATCCTACCATCAATCCAATTACGAGTGCCTGTGTAGGCAATAATATTCCATTGAGCTATTCTTATATAGGAACTATAGGCTCACAGACATGGTCAAGTGTTGGAGGAACATTCAATCCGAATGCTACTGTTGCTGCGCCTACAGTAAACTATGCTACTGCAGGAAGTAAGACAATTAACCTTTCTGTGACGGATGCAGTTTGCGGTTATACTACCACTGACCAGGTAACGATTACAGTTAATAATATAGTAAATTCGGCGGGAACTGTTTCATGTAATCCTCCCCGAGGAACTGTAACGGCACCTAATGGCGCATATACCTATGTCTGGTATGCTGATGCTGCAGGTACCCAACCGATTGCTACAGGTACTACCAACGTGAGTCTTCCAATTGGAGGTTCAGGAAATGTGTATGTAAGGGCAGAGACAAGTGTGAGTTCTACTCCATCAAGTCCTACTTTAAGAAATACCGGGACAATGAATACCTGGAACGGAGGAGCAGGAACTACCGTGAATTTTACGGTAACCAATCCTATTACTTTAAATTCATTTCAGTGGGGGAATGGAAGTATACCTGCCTGGCCATATCCGGCTACGACCTATACTGTTTCAGTTCAAAATGCCGCAGGAACAGCTACATATTATACCAATTCATATACTACTGCCGCAGGATCTTCTTCCTACAACACATATACAGAAAGCGGATTAAATTTAGTTTTACCTGCAGGAACTTACAGGCTCTTGTATTCCAGTGTAGGGGCTGACTGGAGTGTGAGTACTAATGCTTCAGATGCAAATGTTAATATCACTGGAAATCCAATTAAAGTTGGAAACTTTAATTATTCAATAACCAATTACACTGTAACGCAGTTGCCTTGTTCTCAGATGAGTGCGGCTATCAACTACAACTGTCCGCTTCCTGTGACATGGCTGGAATTTACCGGTGTTCATACTTCTTCAGGAAATTTGTTGCATTGGTCAACCGCAGAAGAAGTAAACAACTCTCATTTTGTAGTATTAAGATCTCTGGATGCAGTAAACTTTGAAGAGATAGCTACTGTATCAGGCGCCGGCAATACCAGCCAGGTATCTGTTTATTCTTATCTTGATAAATCTGCTCCTGATGGTTTGGTATATTACCAGATCAGGCAGGTAGATATTGACGGAACCAGCAGTAACTCCAGAATCATTTCGGTAGAGTCAGAAAAAAGTTTTACGCTGTCTGTGTATCCGAATCCGAATAACGGAGTCTTCTCTGTAGTTATGAATGGTCTGGCTGATGAAAATTCTAATCTTGAATTGGTCAACTCTCTTGGTCAGGTAATTTTCTCCCAGGCACTCAGCCTTGAAAGTAATGTTCTTGAGTTTAATTTAAGTCATCTTGCAAAAGGCGTTTATTACCTGAAGCTTGATGGCACGGTGAAGAAAATTGTTGTAGAATAAGTAATACATTTTTTATTTTTATTTTGATAAGCAGAAGAGATCTCTTCTGCTTATTTTTTTATATGGCAAGCTATTATTATCACCATTCCTCATAGAAGCCGTATTGCTGTAATTATCCTGATTTTTTAAATATAAGTGCATTTACTAGTTATACTGCTCTTTAATGTTTACATTGTACTATCAGGAACATCCGCTCCAATGTGGAATCTCTCTCCTTCATCTCAATCATTTATTTTATGGCTATTCTTATTTTCTTCATCCTTCATTGGTATACGTCTTTATTTTTCCAATCCATATTTCATCACCGCTATGCGGCTCATGGAATATTCACCATGTCGAAATTCATGGAAAAACTATTTTATATAGGTTGTTTTATTACCCAGGGATCTTCTTACATCAGTGCTTATTCTTATGGTATGATGCATCGTCTTCACCATGCGCATACAGATACTAAAAAAGATCCGCATTCACCTGATAACACGGCCAATGTGTTTACCATGATGTGGCTTACCAGAAATAATTATTTTGATATTTATAAAGGCAAAACAGCAGTGGAAGAAAAATATAAAAAGGATCTTCCTGAGTGGAGAGCATTTGATAAAATAGCTCACAACTGGATTACCAGGTTGCTTTGGCTTGCAGCCTATATTGCATTCTATGTTCATTTTGCCACAGAATGGTGGATGTTTTTATTTTTGCCTATTACTGCTTTGATGGGATCTTTCCAGGGAGCAGCGGTAAACTGGTGGGCGCACCGTTTTGGATATGTAAATTTTAAAATGAAAAATACCTCTAAAAATATTTTACCTGTCGACATCATATTCTGGGGTGAAGCATTTCATAACAACCATCACTATCATCCAAGTAAAGCAGACAACGCATCACGATGGTTTGAGGTAGACTCCGGTTATATTGCAATGAGAATTATGGATAAAATGAAGTTGATCCGTTTGAAAGCCAAATAATTGTTTTAGATAATATGCATTAAACTGAGCCTGTTATGAACAGGCTTTTTTATTCTTTTGTATTTTAAAATCCTGAATTGAAAATAATTAAATTGCATCCTGTTCTAAAAACAATGAAAAAACTCCTGACCATATTTTCAATCCTGTTTTTTGTAGTAGCCTGCACCAAAGTAGTAATGCCTGTGGCCACAGAAAATGATGCAAAACGCGCCTCAGAGAAGTGGCCGAATACTACCTTAGCTGATCTTACCCAGGGAAAGTCTTTGTATGAACAACATTGCGCCGGCTGTCATAAACTTTATAAACCTGATTCCCACAATGAAGCGCAGTGGAATAAAATCGTACCACCCATGGCTAACAAGGCCAAAATTGACAGCGAGAAGGAAAATCTTATCCTTAAATACCTGGTTACGATGAGCGCCTCACGTAACTAAGCTCATACTATTTTTATTGATTAATTTTCTAATAGGTACTATTGTAGAACATAAGTACCCTGTTTCCTCTTTTTTTAAATATTTAAGTATAATTTTTAGGTATTATCCCCCCATATATTCCGTTTCGGTACCTTGTGATTTATTGGATTTTTTAAATTAAATATTAAAATATCAATAAAACTGTTTACCTGAAGGGGTTAGATTTTGTCCAAGGTCATATGAAGGTCATATGATTGAAAAGAAATTTTAACCAAACCTTAAACAGTATGAAAACAAACAAACTTCTTTTCTCCCTGAAATTGCTGGGCATTTTTATGTGCCTGCTGAATCCGGGGGGGCTTTTTGCACAAACTCCTGTGGCTAAGAACGGGCAGCTTAGAGTATCAGGTACCAAACTGGTAAACCAGTATGGGAATCCAATTCAATTAAGAGGTATGAGTTCGCATGGAATTCAGTGGTATGGCTGGGGCAAATGCCTTACTGCTGCATCTCTCGACGCAGTAGCAAATGATTGGGGTGCGGACATTTTCCGTATCGCGATGTATATTCAGGAAGGCGGTTATGAAGCCAATCCTACTGCATATACCAATCAGGTGCACACACTTATTAATGAAGTTAGCAATCGTGGTATGTATGCTTTAGTGGATTTCCATATGCTGAATCCCGGGGATCCTAATTACAATCTGGAAAGAGCAAAAACTTTCTTTACGGCTATTGCAAATCAGCATAAGGATAAGAACAATATTATTTATGAAATCTGCAATGAACCAAATGGGGTTTCATGGGCAACGATCAAGAGTTATGCAGATCAATTGATTCCTGTGATCAGAGCGATTGATTCAGATGCGATTATTATTGTAGGTACTCCCGGATGGAGCTCTTTAGGTGTTTCAGGAAACGGGCCTGCTTCTACTATCATCAGTAATCCGCTGAACTATCCAAACATCATGTACACTTTTCACTTCTATGCGGCATCGCATAAAGACAATTATTACAATGAAGTGAATAGTTTTTCTAATTCCCTTCCTGTTTTTGTAACAGAGTTTGGAACGCAGACTGCATCAGGTGACGGAACCAATGATTTTGTAAACGCTCAGAAATACATTGATCTTTTCAGAACTAAAAAGATCAGTTGGGTGAACTGGAATTATTCTGATGACGGACTTTCCGGCGCAGTATGGACACCAGGTACTTGTTCTAATGGTCCGTGGACTACTGCAAGACTTAAACCTGCAGGTACATGGGTGAGAGATAAAATGCTGAATCCTGCGGATGATTTTCCCGGAGCAGGCACACCTAATACTCCTCCGACGGTAAGCATCAGTTCTCCTGCTAACGGATCAAGCTTCACCGCTCCTGCATCCATTACTATCAATGCCACTGCATCTGATGCGGATGGCTCAGTAAGCAAAGTAGATTTCTACAACGGAACTACATTATTATCTTCTGATAATGCTGCTCCTTATTCCTATACATGGTCGAATGTAGCTGCAGGTTCTTATTCCATCACGGCAAAAGCTACAGACAATTCAGGTGCGGTGACTACTTCTGCTGCTGTGAATGTTTCGGTAACATCCGCTCCGGTAAGTCAGAGCCCTTATGGTGGAACGGTAAGAAGCATTCCTGGAAAAATTGAAGCAGAGCATTACGATTTAGGCGGACAGAATGTAGCTTATAATGATGCTACTACAGCCAATGAAGGCGCGGTCTTCAGAACAGATGCAGTAGATATTGAAGCTACTACAGATGCAGGCGCAGGATACAATGTAGGCTGGACTGTAGCAGGGGAGTGGCTGGAATATACTGTGAATGTAACGGCAGCGGGCACCTATAAGCTGGATGCAAGAGTTGCAGCGATCACTGCAGGAAAAACTTTCCATGTGGAGATGGATGGACAAAATGTTTCAGGAGTGATTACTGTTCCCAACACTGCGGGATGGCAGACATGGGCGACTGTGAGTGTAACTACCACTTCACTTACTGCAGGACAAAAAGTAATGCGTATCGTAATGGATGCAGGAGAGTTCAACCTGAATCACGTTACATTTACAGCTACTACAAATCCTCCGGCTCCGAACACACCTCCGGCAGTGAGCATCACTTCACCTTCCAATAATACATCTTTTATAGCGCCTGCTACTATTAATATTACAGCAAACGCATCAGATGCAGACGGAACGGTAAGCAAAGTTGAGTTCTTCAACGGTGCTACTAAGTTAGGAGAGGACCTTACAGCGCCTTACAGTTTCTCCTGGACAAACGTCCCAGCAGGTTCTTACAGCCTTACCGCAAAAGCTACAGACAATGCTGCCGCGGTTACTACTTCATCAGCGGTAAGCGTACAGGTAAGCGCTACGCCTCCGCCAACGAACAAGATTCCAACGGCAAGCATTACTTCACCTGCAAATGGTGCAAGCTTTACTGCACCTGCAACGATTGCTATCAATGCAAGTGCATCTGATGCAGACGGAACCATCAGCAAAGTAGATTTCTATAATGGAACAACGTTACTGGGATCTGATGCAACAGCCCCTTATTCCTTTACTATCAGTAATGCGGCGGCAGGGACTTATTCTCTGAAAGCAGTAGCTACAGACAATTTAAATGCTACAGGATCTTCTGCAGTAGTGACAGTAACTGTTACTTCAAATAACCCTCCTCCAACAACTGTGGGGATCAATGGGCCTAACTGTGCAAAACCTGGAGTAGCTACTACTTTCACTTTAAAGCCTGAAGCCGGATTTACTACCGGATCATGGTGGACAACCGGTGAAGCTACTGTTACGGTAGATGCAACAACCAAGCAGGCGACTATTACTTATACCGGCAATGCACTTGGTACGTTGACTATCAGCTGCGGCGCTAATTTCTCAACGGCTCCATGGTATAAAGAGTACACCAAAACCATTACGGTGAGCAATACCTGCGCTACTGCAGCGAAGATGGCTTCACCAAATGTGGTTACTACCCCTCAGCCATTTAATGATGAAGCTACTGTTTCGGTAGACAATGGCGAGACTATGATTTCTGTAAAACTGTATGATATGCAGGGGAATCAAATCATCAGCATGGACAATGTAAACCTGAATGAAGTTTCATTAGGTAATGATCTGAAAGCAGGAATTTACATACTGAAGGTGGTTACAGAAAACGGAACTTACACTCAGAGAATTATAAAGAGTAAATAGTTCTTCAAGTGCAATTATGGTTATAAAAAAGCCGGATGAGAGTCCGGCTTTTTTATATTTGAAGTATGCTAGAAAAATCCTTCTCTTAAAATTATTATATTTACCATAATTTTCAAGCAGCAAAATGGGGTCAATTAAGATTTTAAATCAGATAATTTTAATACAAAAAGAGCTAAGAGAAGCTTTAAGCATAAATTAAAAAGGAAAGATAGGAAGTATGATCCTAATAAACCTAAACCTAATTCGGGAGGGCCAACCTATAATAAGGACATTGAGCTCTTTTTGAAGTTGAATAAGAAAGTTGTAAGTAAAAAATTAGGTAGGGATATTTTTCTTGATAATGAGTTCTGCTTATTAAGTAATCCTTCAAAAGTATTATTGACTTTAGTTAGTTTACTTAATTATTCTAAAAGCAGATATCAAAAAAGCAGATTGATATATAGAGGCTTTGTTAGCTTTGGTTCTTTGTATCTCTTAGATAGTATTTGGCAAATTGCTGAAAAAAACAATGGCAGTTGAACTTACAAAATATACCAGAGGAGGAGAGATTTTTAGTATACAATTTAAAATCAAACGAATCTTCTAGTAAGGAAAGTAAGTATTCTTACATGGTTTCCGACAGTAAAGGCTTAAAAATGGAGCAGTAGAGGATGGCGTACGCAGTAAGAAATGAAAGAAGGACTATAATACTCTTAAATGAAATTGCAGTTCTGAAAAGCGAATTGAAGTGAATAAAATAACTCTGAATGCAGCTATGCGACTAGTTTCCGCTTTGTTTTTATTATATGTTGCCTCACACTTACAGGCACAGCGGATAGATTCTCTCACACTAAAGAATAAATATTTTAAAAGCGTAAAAATAAATTACACCTATAATTATTACCGGGACTTTTTCAGATATAAATCCAGTGATTATTTATATATCACACCCCAATCATTTACAAACCTGGCAGGTATTGTACTCCCCTTTCTTTAGACCACTATTACTACTATCGTAGTTGTTTTCTTTTTGCTTCTTTTTCTTTTAA
>JAIERY010000127.1 GCA_019746425.1 Cytophagaceae bacterium | reverse complement strand
CATTCGTAGACGAAAAATTATTTGACGAAAACGCGCTCAAGGAAATTCTTTCCAGATACTGCATAACATCTTCATATAAAGTCAGCAGACTTGAAGAAAAAAACTGGAATGAAGAGTGGGAAAAAAATTTCCAGCCCGTATTCATTGCAGACACATGCGCCATCAAAGCTTCCTTTCATAAGCTGGATAAAACATATCCTTACGAAATTATCATCAATCCCAAGATGTCTTTTGGTACAGGTCATCATGAAACCACATCCATGATGATAGAAAACCAGTTGGAAACCGATCATAAAAATAAAAAAGTGATGGATGCCGGCAGCGGTACGGGCATACTTGCCATCATGGCTTCAAAACTGGGCGCAGAACAGGTTTTTGCCTTCGATACGGAGGATTGGGCTTTTGAAAATTTGAAAGAAAATATTAATTTAAATGCTTGCAGGAATGTGAAAGTGGCCAAAGGAGACATTTCAGGTGTCTCAGTGCCGTTTTCGTCATTTGACATCATTCTTGCCAACATCAATAAGAATGTGCTGCTGGACGAAATTCCTGTTTATTCAAAATATTTATCAAAAGGCGGCATATTAATTGTCAGTGGATTTTATGAAGAAGATATCAGCGATATTGATACGGTCTGCAGAAATTCTTCGTTAAAAAAGATCAGTCACAGATTGAAGAACAGATGGGCATCGCTGGTCTTTCAAAAGTGATGCGGAATGTTGTTTATATTAAGAAAAAAAACCACTCCAAGGGAGCCCTTTGGACAGAGAAGTATAGAGATAAAAAAAGAGAGCACAAAGTCACTTCTCTGCATTCTCTGTGAAAACTCGGTGTCCTCTGTGGTTAAAAATAATTAATTTGATTTATAAAAGGTGTATGAATAAAGGAATTTTACTTTCCCTGGTTGCTTTCTCTTTTTCTTTTCTAAGCTTTGGTCAGGTCAGCTTATTCAAAGACAAAGCTAACTTCAATGCTGATGTGCAGGCGATGATGGCTGTTACCAAAAATGAAAAGTCCATTCAGATAGGAAACAGTTTGCTTACCGTATATGCGCAATCATCAGAGACCATCCAGGCAAAACTGTTTGAATTGTCGCAGATCATGTACCAGAAGAAAAAATACAAGGCCAACCCGCACTTCAATGAATTCTATTCTGCGGTAGTGGCAGCAGTGAGTGTAAAGAACATGCCTGCTACGGACCTGGACTCTATGCTCTATGTGACCAAGCTTGTGCTGGATAAGTATGATTCCAAACAGGTAAATTCTTATTTCACTACCATAAAAACATTTTTTCAAAAAGACGCTCTTTTTGCCTCGGCCTACAATAGTTTATATGTAAAAGGAGGAACTTTCAAATTCAGATTTGTAGAAGCAGTTGCTCCTCCTGAAGAAATGCCGGAAGAAACAAAAACAGAAGAAGAAACCCCTAAGGAAGAAGATCCTTTCAGTGACTGGGATAATCCGACTGTTGAAGAAGAAAACTGGAGTACTATAGAGGAAGAGCCTGTGAAAGAAGAGCCTGTAGTGGAAGAACAAGTGCTGGATGTAGGGTATGTTGCGCCGGAGCAGCCTGCTATAGAAGGCGCAGTCATTGTTTTTGAAGGAATCGATCTGAAGTTTGAAAGTGTTAACGAAACTGTAGAACTGAAAGGTACCAAAGGAACGCTCTTATTAAAAGATAATACTTTCGTCGGAGACGGAGGAAGATTTGACTGGTCTGTAGCCGGCTATAATCCAGGTGAAATATTTGTTGACCTGAAGCCTTACAATTTCCATGTAAATGCCACCAGGATCTATTGCGAAGGAGCAACTCTGACTTATCCTGAAAAAACAGACAAACCAGTCGAAGGAATTTTTGAATACAAAAGTCAGAAGCATAAAAACTTCGAAGACATGGTGTATCCCCGTTTTAAATCTTTCTCCAGCAATGTGCTGGTGAAAGGACTCGGAGATAATATTGAATATGAAGGAGGGCTTTCTCTGGCCGGAAGAAAAATCTACAGCTCTTCTATTGATGAAGGTACTTCGACCATAAGAATTAAAAAAGACGGCGATGTAATCATCAAAGCAAAGGCGCCGAAATTTGAACTGGGAGATTCTCTCATTACTACCAATATCGCTACGCTGGTGCTTTACCAGGATAAAGGCGCAGATTCCATCTACCATCCGGGAGTAAGTATTAAATATGATAAGGGCACGCCCTCTATCAGAGCAGAAAAAAATTCAGGATTTAAATATGCGCCTTTTATTGATAGTTATCACAGACTGGATATTGAAGTGGATGGTTTAAAATGGAACATCAATGACCCTCACATTGACTTTACGATCTTTGGTGCGAAGAATCAGATAGCCGCAAAATTTGAATCGGAACATTATTACCAGGCAGACAAATATTCTCTCATACAGGGAATATATAGATTTCATCCTTTGCAGATGATTATTGGTTATTCCAATAAGCACGATAGCGTGAAGGTATTCAATGCAGAAGATGTAGCCAAAGAAAATAAGCTCGATGTGGGAACGGTGAAAGGTTCCATGATCCATTTGATGAAGCTTGGTTTTATAGATTATAATGTAAAAACGGGCGTGATTAAGTTAAGGCCAAAAGCAAATCACTATGTACTGGCAAGAAGGGATAAATCAGATTATGATAATATCATTCTTTATTCTCTTACTCCAAGCACTGTCAATGCTACGCTTGACTTAGCCAATCATGAGCTTACTGTAAGAGGTGTTGACAAAGTATTCCTTTCAGATTCATTAAAAGTATTTATTCTTCCCGACAGTCAGACGGTGAAGTTCCTGGCCAACCGTGATTTTGCATTTAATGGTAAGATCAATACGGAGAGCTTCCAGTTCATCGGCCATGACTTCAAATTTGTGTATGATAGTTTTCTGGTTCACTTAAATCATATTGATGAGATTAAAGTGGCCGTAACAGAAACAACCAAAGACAAGAGAGGAAAAGAATCCGACAGCAAGTCAAGGGTGCTTGGTAACGAGTTGAAATATTCTTCCGGTACACTATATATTAATAAGCCCGGAAACAAATCTGCCAGAAAAAAATATGCAGAGTATCCTATCTTCGATGCGACTACCGGTGCAACAGTATTCTTTGACAAGCCCCATATCAACGGAGGCGCTTATGATACTACTTTACAATTTAAAATTCCGCCTTTCCGGATTGACAGTTTGAGTAGTGATGATAAGAATGCTATAGGGTTCGATGGTGAATTTAAATCGGGAGGGATATTTCCTGAATTTAAAGAGAAGCTTGTGGTAATGCCTGATTACTCTTTAGGCTTTGTGCACCACGTGCCGAAAGACGGTTATCAGCTTTATGAAAATAAAGGAAAGTTCTACAATACTATCAAGCTTGATAACCAGGGTTTGAGAGGTGATGGCGAAATTAAATACCTCACTACAACAGCCTGGTCAAAAGATTTTGTCTTTTATAAAGATTCTGTGATTACTATTGGGCAGAAGGTAGATACTAAAGCCGGCAAGCATGCGGAGACTTCTTCTCCCGAGGTGACCTTCCCTGACATGCAGATCAATGAGTATGCAATGTTGTGGCTGCCAAAGCATGATAGCATGAACCTTCACAACACCAAAGATCCTTTCCATCTTTACAAAAACACCGCAAAGCTGGAAGGTAAATCCATCATTACAGCAGGTGGTATGCGGGGAGAAGGAACATTATTTACAAGAGGATCCGAATCCAACTCTCATAATTTTCATTTTGAAGAAACAAGATTTTCCGGAAGGAATGCGAAATTTCAGGTGCTTACAGAAAATCCCGACAAGCCCGCTTTATTGTGTAATGACGTAAAGCTTAACTTTGACCTGGACAGCGCTGTGGCCTTCTTCAGTCCGGAAGTCGAAGGTTATGCAAGTAACGTGTTCCCATATTTACAGTACAAAAGTTCTCTAAATAAGGGAGTATGGGATCTGAATAAGAAAAAAATCTATATGAGAATGGATGAAGGCGGTCATATTGACAAATCTTATTTCTATTCTACGAGAAAAGATCAGGATTCGCTTGTATATAATGCAACGGAAGGTGTTTACGATATGGATAAGCAGACACTTAACATCAATGGTATTCCATATATCAAAGTGGCTGATGCAAAAATATTCCCTGACAGTAACAAAGTATTCGTACGTGAAAATGCAGAGATGCAAACCCTTAAGAATGCCAAAATTATTATTGATACTATTTATGAATACCACCATCTCTACGATGGAACCATAGATATTAAAGGAAGAAAGCGATTCGACGGCGTAGCTACTTACCAGTATGTCAACTTAGGTTCAGATACGCTTTCTTTTAAATTCCAGGATTTCCGTTTGCAGGAAAGTATCAAAAAGAAGGAAAGAGCCAGTACGGTAGCTACCGGAGTTGTAACGGAAGAAGACAGTTTATACATTGACCAGGGTGTGATCTATAAAGGAAAGGTGACTTTATATGCAGACAATAAAATTCTTTTCTTTGATGGTTTTGTGAAGCTTGATCTTAAAGGTGCCTTACATTATTCTCAATGGTTAAAATATGTCAACAATGGAGATCAGCCAACAGTAATCATTGATGTGAATGACCCGAAGACGGATAACGGGACAGCGTTATTCACGGGCTTACATTACAATCCGAATGATTCCATCAGGTTCTACACGACGTTTATTTCCCAGAAGAAAAATCCGAATGACTTCGATGTCATGACTGCTAAAGGGTTTATGAACCACGATCCTGTTACCGGTTTATATAGCCTTAGCACAAAAGAGAAAACAGAGAAGAAGACGCTTGTAGGTAATGTGTTTGAATATGATGACAGCACTTCATTGATAGCGTACAGCGGCACATTTAATTTCACCGCACTGGATGAAAATTATACACTAAAAACAGCGGGCTACGGCAATGCGGATCTGAACAAAGGAAATTATTATTTCAGCACTTTACAGAGTATTACCTGCAAGGGGGCAGCTACTCCATTTGCTGCAATTGCAAAAGATCTTAAAGCCATTGCTTCTTCCATTGTTAACGATACAGTGCTGACTACACCCGAGCAGGATGATTCGCTGCAAAAAATCCAGGATAAATTTCCATATAAGCTTGCGGAACTAATAGGAGATAAGGGTGTGGAAGATTATAAAAATAAAAAAGCGGCAGGGTATGTTCCGCTTCCGGCCGTATCGGGAGATCTTGCCAAAGCCATTGTATTCTCAGAAGTAAATTACAAATGGTCCCATCAATACAATGCATGGTACAGCGTAGGAACAATCAAAGTTTCCAATATTCTCAAAACAGATATCAATGAAAAGATGGATGGTTATATAGAGATCAGGAAAACTCAGAAAGGCGATGTGATTAATATATACCTGCAACCGACAGAGAGCCAGTGGTATTTCCTTTCCTATGAAAATAACAGGCTGTCGATCATCACTTATGACGATGTTGTAAATGCTGCCATAGCCAAAAAGACCAAAGGTGAATTGCCGACCAGGGATAAATTTTTCTTTGTACAGGGCGATGCGATGGAGAAAGCAGGTTTTGTAAGAACATTTGAAGAACATTACCTGGGCAAAGTGCAGGAAACAGGCTTTGACCAGCATGAGCAAAAAACCGAAGAAGTACCTGACGAAAAATTAGAAGAGAAAAAAGAGGAGGATACAACCAATACGGAAGAGAAAGAGAAAAAGAGTCCGTATCCGTACGAAGAGAAGAAAGAATATGAGAAAAAAGAAGGTACTACTATAGAAGAGCCGGAGTTGAACAGAGAAAAGAAAGAGCAATCGGTGGAAGAGAAAGGGCAACTGAAAAAGGATCAGGAAAAAATGAAGAATTTGTTCCGTTAATCCCTGAAACAGAGGGTTTCTACTAAATTATTTACATTTCTTAACAAATACGGAACATTTTCCTTAATTTTGGACTTTTTCGGCTATATAAATTGTTTATGATAGATTCGGGATATGGTAAGTTATACTATAACGTCTTTATCTCACAATCGTAAAATTTAAATATGGAAATGACATTTATTTTAGGAATTATCGGGGCATATCTTATTGGTTCTATTCCAACAGCCGTATGGTATGGCAAAGCCTTTTATGGAATAGATGTCCGTGATTACGGAAGCGGCAATGCAGGGGCGACCAATTCATTCAGAGTATTAGGGAAAAAGGCGGGCGTTATCGTCATGCTCGCCGACATATTGAAAGGCTGGTTTGCTGCCCAGGCTGCTATTATCCTTTATCATTTGGGATATGTGGCGGCGGAAGATCTGATCCTGTATCAGAGTGCATTTGGTATAATGGCAGTCCTTGGTCATATATTTCCTGTTTACGCTAAATTTAAAGGCGGCAAAGGAATAGCTACTTTATTGGGTATGGTACTTTCCATTCACATTGAAGCAGCGCTGATCTGTATGCTGATATTCTTCATTGTATTGATCATCTCCAAATACGTTTCATTGGGATCTCTTCTGGCTTCACTGGCATTTCCGCTGGTACTGCTGATGCCAAGATTTTATCCTGATGAGCCATTCCTGATAGCTTTCGGTTTTGTGATCTTCTTCATTGTAGTGATCACTCATCAGAAAAATATTGTGCGCCTCATCCATGGCGAAGAGAACAAAGCAAAAATCAGGATCAGAAAGAAAAGGTAATTAAAAATATTGCTTAGGATTTATTAAAGTCCATTTCGCGAAAGCGGGATGGATTTTTTTGTTTGGTTTCATTGTATAGAAGAATAGTCATCTGATGGCTTCTAACTTAATGTAATGCAATCAGGTGATATTAGAAGTGATTGATATAAGCCATCAGATGACTACTTATTATCCAGGCAGCTTCCCATACAACGCCCCTCCTATATTGTCACGGGAAGAACCTGTAACAGATTTGAGTGCGCTGTTTTCATTGCGGATTCTCAGGACTCCCAGGAAAGCAAAGATGAGGGCTTCCTTGAACATTACGGTATTTTTATCGGGTACTATTACCTTTACCTTATTTTTTGAATGATGGTTTATTCTCTCGATAAGAAATTGATTGAATGCTCCTCCGCCTGTTACTAATAACCTGGCTGATTTTTTTTTCACCCCTGATTTTTTGATTACTTCCTGGATCTGTATGGCAATATGTTCGCAAAAAGTGCATAGCTTATCCTGCACGCTCAGGTCAAATAAATCCAATAAAGGAAAGACATTTTCATCCACCCATTCTTTACCTATGGACTTTGGAAATTTTTTTCCGTAATAATCAAGTTTGTTTAAGCTGCTTAATAATCCTTCCGATATTTTACCCGATCGCGCGAGCGCTCCATCTTTATCATATTCTTTTCCGGTTTTCTGAGCAAGAGCGTTTAATACAATATTCACCGGACTGATATCAAAAGCGATTCTTTTTCCTTTATAATCAAAAGAAATATTGGATATGCCCCCCAGGTTCAGGCAGAATTCGTATTCGCTGAAAAGAAGCTTATCTCCTATTGGCACCAGCGGCGCGCCTTGTCCTCCCAGCGCCACATCCACCGAGCGTAAATCAGAAACGACAGGCAATCCCGTAGTTGCATGAATCGCGCTACCGCTACCGATCTGGCAGGTAAAGCCGCGTTGAGGCTGATGAAATATAGTATGACCGTGCGAGCTGATGAAATCTGCCTTTACTTTATTTTTCTTTATAAACTGATTGACTTCTTTACCGATAAATTTTCCGAATTCAAAATCAGCATGCATGAGTTCTTCTCCCGAACTTTTCATCAGATCATTGAAAGTTTTTTTTCTTTCGAGAGTATATTCCAGTGTGGCAGCGCTTTTGATTTTAAAAGCCCACTGTGATTTCTTTTTTTCAAATTCACACAAGGCAATGTCAAGGCCATCCAGGGATGTGCCAGACATTATACCGATGACTTTGTATTTTTTCATTTTTGAAGTGTTTATAAAAAAGCTTAAAGCTCTATGCTTTTTGCTTTAAGCTTATTCATCTGCAATCGCCCTGTTAATAAATTCATTTAAAGGCTTCATCGCTTTAAATATTTTGACTGTATTTTTTAAAAAATTTTTACTCAAAACATCTTTATCCTTCAGCTCATGGATCATATTGTAGCTTTTAAATTTCAGCAGCTCTATATGCGGGTGATCTGCAGGATATTCCTTGGGATTTCTCGTGAGTTTGTCCCCTTCAATTTCTTTAAAATATTTTTTAAAAGTTTTGTTGTTGATGATGGAAAGAAATTCTTTGGTATTGTAATCAATTTCCTGTCTTACTTTATTCAGCACCGGTGGCTCGGGCATCCATATTCCTCCTGCAAGTATTGAATTGTTTCCTGGTTCCAGGTGCAGGTAATATCCTGCATATATAGATTTTTTGCCTCCTTTGGCAAGATATGCTCCCATATGTGTTTTATAAGGAGTTTTGTCTTTGCTGAACCTTACGTCTTTATAAATTCTGAAAGTGCAGTTTTTGGGTTCAAGTGTTTGAATCCCCGCATCAAATTTTCCTGTACCCTTGATCAGCTCAGTAAGCATATTTTCAAAATCTTCTTTTATGGCGAGGTATTCCGGTTTGCTATTATCAAACCATGCTTTGTTATTGTTTCTTTTTAATT
>JAIERY010000186.1 GCA_019746425.1 Cytophagaceae bacterium | reverse complement strand
CGTAATTCTTATAATATTAACGGGATGATTTCACGCATTGTTTACGGATTTTGAAAAATAAACAGAATTTTTTTTATAATATAATTTGTCGCAAAAGTCTCTCACCTTGTCGTTATTGTACATACTAATCATTTATATATAAGAGTATATTTGTAAAATCATACACAATATTTTATGGCAAAATCCAACAAGAAAAAAAGTACAGCCAAGGCTGTTAAGAAAATCAGTAAAAAAGCAAAGCCTTCCAAAAAACTCATCACTGTGAGCGCTTCACAAAAGATCACTCCATTTCTATGGTATGACGGCAAAGCAGAGGAAGCAGCAAGGTTTTACACTGGCATTTTCAAAAACTCAAAAGTATTAAGTGTATCACCTACGACTACCTCATTCAGGCTGGCCGGAATAAACTTCATGGCACTCATAAGCTTCTTCTCTCTCTAAACTTTCATATGCCTCCAATGCACATGAATTTTAGCGCCTTTGTAATTTCAATATGTTTAAGTTGAGGATTATGGTCTTCTGCACACTACAGAATTTCAGTTAAGTGCTTGCTTTTCATGGAAAACTTCCTTGTCGATTTGATGATATAAATGTAAAAATGTTCCTAACCATATTAATCCCTCACCTATGATCTGATTATTGGTGAGCCAAGTAAATCCGAATGTTAAAAAACAGCCCAGTGTTATTATTGTCAATGACAAGGCTTTAATTTGAGAATGTTGAGACACTAACATTAATAGAATAAATACCCATTGCACAAAATTATAATTCATTCTCGGGGCAGGCAAAAAATATTCACATAAAAGCATTAGCAGGAATGTAAATATAAAAATCGATTGATTAGAAATACCTTTGGGAAAACTGAATACTTTTTTCCTAAATAGCAGGATATTCATTATAATAATGCTTATCGCCAACATGCCCATTAATTGAATGGAATTCAATTTAATGTTTAAGTATTGAAGTATTAAAGCCTGTACGGAAAAATTTTCTACATCCCACCCATTCCAAAACAGAAACAGATTTGTGCCCTCTCCATACACTGAATAATCTGAATACGGAATCCCATTCTGTGACATTTCATTAAAATGAAATTTTCCCCATTCTTTCATTGCCTGAAAATAACTATCCCAATATTCCATTATGCCAAAAATAATACAAAAGACTAATCCGAATACAATCCCTGTTGATGCACCTGCCAGCATTTTCCACCGTCTTCCCAATAATAATGGAATGAAGACGAGAAAAAAAGGAAGGCGGAGCAAAGCGCTGATCCCTAAAATAAATCCAGCAGCAAAATCTTTGAATTTATATTTCGATTGCGTAAGGGTAAAAGCAATTGTTAAAATCAGGGGATATATAATATACATTTGTCCTCTCTCTGTATGGAAATGCCATGAGTCTGTTGATAAAAAATAAAATGCAATTACAATGACCAGCATTTTTTTTTCAAAGGAAGTTTTTGCGTGTTTAAAAAATAAAAACACACATCCTGCCAATGATCCCCACATAACAATGAACCAGATGATTTTAATAACCCAGTAATCATATTGTCCCAGCGGACTGAAGAATAAAAATAAGCAAAGGGGTGTAAGGGTTACTCTACTTACAGTATAAGTCCGGTCATCAAATGAGTCAAGGAATTTCTCAGACATTCCTTCTTTGTATTTGGAAAAGTAAGGGTCCTTTTTTTCATTCATGAACCTGGCAGAGGTAATTCGATTCCTGAGCCCTATCTGAGTGAAGTTTACAGTTGATCTTATATCCTTTACCAGGTGCAGGAATAGAAGTAAAATTGAAGTAATAAATAATGGTTTTAATAACATAGGTTACAATATTATCATTTACCCGGATATTTTACAGCAAACCCTCTCTTCTTCATCAAAGCCTCGATCTTCGGATCTCTTCCTCTGAAGTTCCTGTAACCGATTTCAGGATCAATCGTGTTTCCTACGGAGAATACATATTTCTTTAGTCTCTCTCCCACTGCTTTGTCATACGGTCCGCCTGCTTCGGTGAAAGCTGTGTATGCATCTGCGGTGAGCACATCAGACCATATGTAGCTGTAATATCCTGCAGAGTAACCGTCGCTGCTGAATACATGTGCAAACTGCGGAGTGCGGTGACGCATCACAATTTCTTTCGGCATACCTAATGCTAATAAGGTTTCTCTTTCAAATTTATCAGGATCAATTGGCTTGTTTCCTGCCAGGTGAAGCTTCATATCTATCAATGCGCTGGACAAATATTCTGTAGTCTTGAATCCCTGGTTGAAAGTAGAAGCATTTTCTATTTTCTTGACCAGTGTTTTAGGAATTGGTTGACCTGTTTTATAATGAAGCGCAAACTTTTGAAGCACTTCAGGTGTAGCCAGCCAATGCTCTAATAATTGCGAAGGAAATTCAACATAATCACGTACAACCGCTGTTCCTGAAAGTGACGGATAAGTTACATCGGAAGATAGTCCGTGTAATGCGTGGCCGAATTCATGGAACAGCGTAACAGCATCTTCCCAGGAGATCAGCACAGGCTCTCCGTCTTTTCCTTTGATGAAGTTGGCATTGTTGGAAACAATCGTAGTGACATTTCCTGCAAGCTTCTGCTGGTCGCGGTAAGCATTCATCCATGCGCCTGAACGTTTTCCTTCTCTCGCATATGGATCAAAGAACCATAGTCCTACGTGAGCATTTGTCTTTTTATTTTTCACTTCCCATACTCTTACATCAGGGTTATACACGGGCACATTGCTGGCTGGTGTAAAGCTGAAATTAAAAAGCTCTCCTGCCATCCAGAACATTCCTTCGCGCATTTTTTCCAGCTGCATGTATTGCTTCACTTCATTCTGATCAAGGTCATATCGCGCCTTTCTAACTTTCTCTGCATAATGGCGATAGTCCCATGGTTCGATGGTGATTTTCTTTCCTTCTTTGTCCGCAATGACCTGCATGTCTTTTACCTCTTCGCGAACTTTTGCCGTAGCCGGCTTCCATACTTTTTCAAGAAGCTCCATTGCACGTTCAGGAGTTTTGGCCATGGAATTTTCCAGGCGCCAGTGAGCATGTGTTTGATAGCCTAATAATTTTGCTCTTTCCGCACGAAGCAGCAGTATTTCTGAAATGACTTTATTGTTGTCATGCGCATCACCATTGTCTCCTCTGTTTACAAACATGCGCCATGCTTTTTCACGCAGTTCTCGGTTCTCTGCATAGGTAAGGAATGGTTCTATAGAAGAACGTGTATTGCTGATCACCCATTTGCCTTTTTTTCTTTTGGCTGCCTGTGCGGCTGCTCCTTCTATAAAAGAAGCAGGAAGTCCTGCCAGGTCTTTTTCATTTTCCAGGGCAAGAATTTGTTCTGATTCATCTGCCAGCAGATTCTGACTGAATTTTGTAAATAGTCCTGCCAGCTTTTGGTTGATCTCGGAAACTCTTGCTTTGGATGCAGAGTCAAGCTTTGCTCCTGCGCGGACAAAATTAGTATAATATAGCCAGGTCAGTCTTTGCTGCTCGGGTGTAAGTTTATCTTTATCGGGAGAATTGTAAACGGCTTCAATGCGTTTGAATAATTTTTCATTCTGCATGATCTTATCGGAGAAGGCAGCCATCTTCGGTTCCATTTCCTGTTCTACTAACTGAAAGGAAGAGTCACTCATGTTAGAGCTCCATATTCCATATACAGACTGCACGCGCATCAGGGTCTGTCCGGTACGCTCCATGGCAGCAATGGTATTTTCAAAATCAGGCGCGGCAGTGTTTGCTGTAATGCTATCAATCTCTTTGAGATCTTCTGTCATAGCAGCTTCCAGGGCAGGCTTGAATTGTGCTACTTTAACTTTATCAAAAGGAGGTATACCTCCATACGGCCCTTCCCATTTTTGAAGAAGAGGGTTAGATGTGTCAGCGCCGCCATTGGAGCTTTCTATTTTAGCGTTCTGGCTGCAGGAAGCAAGAATGCATATACCTGAAAATAAAATCAGCGAATTTAAAATAATTTGGTGAAGCATATATATCTGGTTAAAAAAACAGGCTGTATAATTAGTAATTATTTCTCAAATATAGAAAGAGTATGCCACCTTTTTGTCATTCAGGAGGCTTGTACCTTTAGGTGAACCTCGTTGGACATTGGCAGTTATGTGCACTTTATTGTTTTCAAGTAATACTTGACCGATAATGTCCGAATATTTAATTTATGCCTTTAAACCAGCTATGAATACCTATTTTGTCTATATCACAACCAATCCGAGTAGAACAGTTCTATATACCGGGGTGACAAATGATCTGGAGCGCCGGATGTTCCAGCATTATGAAAACAGAGGCAATAAGAAAACTTTCACCGGAAAATTTTATTGTTATAAATTAATTTATTATGAAGATTTTCACGATATAAATCAAGCCATTGAAAGAGAAAAAGAAATAAAAGATATGGCCGTGAGAAAAAGGAAGAACTCATCAAAATAAAAAATCCCAGATGGATTACATTGAAATTATAAGTTGCTGCCAGTGTCCGACGAGCTTCCTCCTGAATGACAAAGGGAGAGATTCTGGAAGGTTCACCTAAAGCTAATCTTCTGAATGGTAGATAGGAGAATTGCGAAGGTTTGAAATTTGTTTGAAGATATATTAACTACTTATCTTAAAATAAATATTAAAAGTTGTTCCTTTTCCCTTTTCGCTTTCTACTTTAATTTTTCCTCCGCTGTTGTCGACCATTTGGCTTACAATGAAAAGTCCTACTCCTGTGCCTTCTATGTCCGTACTTATTCTGGAAAACTCAGAGAAGATCATTTTCTTTTGTTTTTCTTCGATGCCTACTCCATTATCCTTTATAGACAGAAGTACATATTCACCAGATTTTTCTGTTTTGATCAATATCTCCGGCTTCCTTCCGGGAACAGCGTATTTAATGGCATTGCTTAAAAGATTGTATACGATGCTTCTGAGATTTTTCCTGATAAAATTAATTTCAGAAACCTGGATCTCGGTGGTAATCTCGGCTCCGGACTTATTGATCTTGTCTTTAAGCGTGAGCTGTACTTCTTCTAAAATATTTTCAATGCTCACTCTCTCCGCTCCTTTAGTAAAATGGTGTCTTGTTCGCGTGACATCTGTAAGCTCATTGAGTATCTTCTTTATATCCCGCACAGAAATGCTTACCATGTTTACAACGTTTTTACATTCTACACTTTCATCTTCGGCCACATCATTTAATGTCTCTACCAATCCTTCGAGGTTAGCAAGCGGCCCCTTCAGGTCGTGCGATACGGAATAAATAAAAGTTTCATGATCTGCATTGAGCAATTCAATCTCTTTAAGGTTTTTTATCCGGCTGGTAATATCGACAAAGGTTAGGATTACTCCATTGGTTCTGTTTTCATTAAAAATTTTATAAGGGAGAATATTCATCTGGAACCACTTCATGTCGGTGGTTTGTATTTCTTTTTCAAGATCATTGCCACTGGTAATTACTTCCTGAATATTTTCCACAAGAGTTGGAAAACGGATATGATGTGAAATTTCATCAATGTGTTTACCAATGTCACCGGCAGACAGATCAAACTGCTTCATGGCCGGAGGAGTGAATTTTCTCAGAATTAAATCTTTGTCTATGAAAAGCTGAGGAATAATGGTATTTCGGAAATAATTTTCCAGTTCCTGATTGAGCGCTGTCAGCTTATTGATCTCTGATGCTGCATCCTGTGGTGATTGAGCCATTCAAAAAAATTTACGTGGTATGTTATAAACCACCAACAGGTATAAATGTTTGATTTTTATAGTACTAACTAAAGGAATTAACTTGCTTTTCTGTATCTCCTTTCCCATATTTTATACCATTTTTATTTTTGGGATAAGTACGCCGGGAAGTCATATTATTAAAAATCAGAGCGACGATAAAAAGAATGATTACTCCCGACAAGACAGGAGTGAGAATAAATAGATAACCTATAATTAGTGATTTTTTCAGAGCCTATATCTGCAATCAGAGCAGTTGCGCCTATGGACTATCGACTATTGATTACTACCTTCATCCGTGGACTATTGACTGCCGACCGTGGGCTATTTCAAAATTCCACTTCTTCTCAGCAATGCTTCAGGAGAGGGCTCTTTCCCACGGAATCTTTTGTAGAGTTCCATCGGGTGCTCGCTTCCGCCTGCGCTGAGCACATGTTTCCTGAATAAGTTGGCTGTGTCTTTGTTGAAGATGCCGCGCTCCTGGAAAAATTCGAAAGCATCTGCATCAAGAACTTCTGCCCATTTGTAGCTGTAATAACCCGAAGAATATCCTCCCTGGAAAATATGAGAGAAAGATGTGCTGGTGCTTACCCCTTCTACAGGCGTGAGCAGTTCGGTTTCTTTGAGTAATTCTTTTTCATAGGCGCCCACATCTTTTACTTCGGTTGCTTTTGCGATGTGCCAGCCCATGTCAAGTTTCGCCAATCCAACCTGTCTCACAGTTTGATAAGCTTCCATAAAGTTAGCGCTCTCTTTTATTTTTTTAATCAGGTCAAGCGGAATGGGTGCGCCGGTTTCATAATGTTTCGCGAAAAGATCCAGGCTTTCTTTTTCATATACCCAGTTCTCCAGCACCTGCGAAGGAAGCTCTACAAAATCCCAGTACACACTGGTACCGGAAAGGCTTTCATACTTTCCATCGGCAAGCATGCCATGCAGTGCGTGACCGAATTCATGAAATAAGGTAAGCACTTCATCAAAGGTGAGCAATGATGGTTTTGTTGCTGTTGGTTTGGTAAAGTTGCAAACAATAGATACGTGCGGACGGACATCTTCCCCGTTTTGTTTTTTCTGTCCGCGGAAAGAAGTTATCCACGCTCCTCCCCTTTTACCCGGTCGGGGAAAAAAGTCAGCATAGAATACAGCAGTATGACGACACAGTTCATCCAGCACTTCATAAACCTTTACTTCCGGATGATAGACTTGCACATTCTTTAATTCTTTAAATTGCAGGCCATATAATTTCTGCGCTACCTGGAAAACCCCGTCGATTACATTCTCTAATTTGAAATAAGGTTTGAGCATTTCATCGTCTATGGAATATTTTTCCATTTTCAATTTCTCCGAATAATAAGCGATGTCCCATTTCTCTAATTTATCAGGTCCGCCAATGGATTTTGCATAATCCATCAGCTCTTTCACTTCTTTTTCTGCTACAGGTTTTGCGTATTTCAAAAGATTGTTAAGGAAGTCTATGACTTTTTCCGGCGCTTCTGCCATTCTCTCTTCCAATACAAAGTCCGCATGTGTTTTATATCCCAACAAGTTGGCGCGCTCATGGCGCAGCTTTACTTTTTTCAGAATGATTTCCTGGTTGTCATTCTCATCTCCTTTGAATGCTTTTGAACCATAAGCACGGAACATTTTTTCGCGAAGAGCACGGTTGTCGGCATAAGTCATGAATGGAAGATAGCTAGGGAATTGTAATGTAAAAATCCAGCTTCCCTCCTTGCCTTTTTCCTTCGCTGTTAAGGCAGCAGTTTCTATGACATGTTCCGGCAGCCCGGAAAGATCTTTCTTATCAGAGACTTCCATGAAGAAATTATTGGTTTCTTTCAGTACATTTTCTCCGAACTCCAGCGAAAGCTTCGAAAGCTCTTTATCTATTTCACGTAATTTTAATTTCTGCTCTTCCGGCAAATTTGCTCCGTTGCGTACGAAGCCTTTATAGGTTTTGTCGAGCAGGGTTTTTTCTTCGGGAGAAAGCATGAGTGAATCCATTTGTTCGTATACTGCCTTTACTCTCTGAAAAAGTTTTTCATCCAGCATGATGTCGTTGGAATATTCTGACAGTAAAGGTGAAATATCTTTGGCTATCTTCTGAATTTCGTCATTGGTCTCTGCCGAATTAAGATTAAAGAAAATTCCTGATATCAGTCCGACCAGCTCCCCGCTTCTTTCCAGGGCCTCGAGTGTGTTTTCAAATGTCGGCGCTTCTTTATTCGAAGTAATTTTCTTTACATCTTTCTTACCGATCTTAATTGCTTCCTGTATGGCCGGCAGGAAATATTCGTTTTTAATTTCTTCAAACGGCGGTGTGCCGAATGGTGTATTGAATTTTTGTAAAAGTATGTTCATGTATTTGGTTGGAAAGTTTTAAAGTTAAAAGTTGAAAGGTTTCGGATTGTTTAACAAGCCTGAAGATAAAAAATGATACTCATATTAATAGATTAGCCTGGAAACATTCCTTGTTTTTCATCCGCAAAACTGTAGTGTGCTGCACAACATATAATGTTCACTTTCCCAGGCTGAAATGAAATTTCACCTTTATAATCCTTTGCTTTCAAAGCGTAAAAAATAATTTATAACGTTTTAGTAATCAATTACTTATATAAAATTTTTCTTAATAAATGCTTGCCAATGCTGTTTTTTGCCAGGATCTTTATAAAAAAAATACGAATAGTTATAAAAAGATTATGGGGCATATCTTATGAAACAACTTGTATTACTTGCATTAATTATGTTAACGTTACCGGTAAAATCTCAGCAAGTTTTCCCGGGGGGCGGCACAGGCAGCTACAACCTTACCTTATAATACTCCCCTAAAATTGAACCACTAGTTAAGGATTAATTGTATAACTTTAAA
>JAIERY010000327.1 GCA_019746425.1 Cytophagaceae bacterium | reverse complement strand
CGCGAAATCATAAACCAAAAAAACAGTATCACATGAACTACAAACGATTATGAGCTTAAGTAAACGACATTGATTTACGAATTACGAAAAGCAGGGAATAATCGTACTTCGTAAATCTAAAATCATTCACTAATTACATTCACTTCTATTCTCTTTTCCATATTCGCCAGCTCCCAGGCTGTGAAGAAAATCAGTCGGGTAATTTTTTCCACTTTCGGGAAAATGATTTTATCTACGGTATCAGTTGGTCTGTGATAGTCTTCATGTACTCCGTTGAAGTAAAAGATCACAGGGATATTATTTTTCGCAAAGTTATAATGATCTGAACGATAATAAAACCTGTTGGGATCATTGAAGGAGTTGAAGGTATAATCCAGCTCAATATTGACATAAGTCTTATTCACGTTTTCATTTACTTCGTGAAGTTCGGTAGAAAGTCGGTTGGTGCCGATAAGATAAATATAGTTGGTATTGTCTTCATGTGCTTCATCGAGGCGGCCGATCATATCTATATTTAAATTAACCACTGTGTTTTGCAAAGGATAAACCGGATTGTCTGCATAAAATTCAGAACCCATCAATCCTTTTTCTTCTGCAGTGACAGGCATGATTAAAATGCTGCGTTTTGGTCCATGACCGTTTTTCTTTGCTTCTGCAAATGCCTGCGCAATTTCCAGCAATGCTACCGTTCCTGATCCATCATCATCTGCTCCATAACAGATTTTACCCCCTTCCAGCCCGAGGTGGTCATAATGTGCAGTGAGGACAATTATTTCTTCTTTCTTATCTGTTCCTTCTATAAAGCCCAATACATTTTCTGTTGAAAGCTTCGATTCTTTTACAGCGCATTTAATGGAAAGTGTAGCAGGAGACAATTTATATGGATTTTTTAAAGGGACTTTAACAGTAGTATCTTTTGGTAATATACCACCCTGTAAAAAAAGTGAATTGTGGTTATTGTGTTGCATTAGCTCCTCCGGTGTTGTTCCCAGCATTTCGGCTGCCATATCTATAGAGATAAAAAAAGCGCTTCCAGGTTTTTCTTTGTAAGTAAAGCTTAAGGAAGGCTTCGCTACATGCTCTTTTAGCATGTCTAACCTTTTGGTGAAGTCTTCTTTAGCTTTTCCTACTATAATGAATACAGAGCGTGCGCCTTTGGCTTTAGCCGTGGCAGCTTTCTTTTTCCAGTCATTGGCCCAGGAAGAAAGCAGCGAATCTCCGGTAACTAAAGATATTCCATTGTGAACCGGTTCGCCGGGAAAAATAATTACCACTTTGTCTTTTACGTCCAGGGGTTGTGGAGGTGTCTTAAGATCTTTTTTTGTTACATTTTTCCAATCGTAATAATCAGAATAATACTTGCTGTCAATTCCATGGCCGACAAAAACCACCTCGACCTTTTCTTCTTCCTGAAATTTTATATCTCCATACACATAGAAGTCCTGAAGGAATACTTTCTGTTCTTTTCCTACTTTAATGTACACTTCCTGCCATTCTTTTTTGATGAGTTCAAATTGCTGAAAGAAATTACTGCCGCTTTCTTTTTTAAAGCCTGGCTCTACACCGAATTCCTTGAATTTGCCTGCCAGGTAATGAGCGGCTTTTTTCTGTCCCGGTTCTCCTGTTTCTCTCCCCATCAGCGAGTCAGAAGCAAGCACATGAAGGTATTCCGACAGGTCCGCGGCTTTGATAGTATTGGAATATTTGATGGCCAGGGAGTCCTTTTTCACCTGTGGAAAGCAGGCCGAACTCAGAAAAATAAATAGTGCGGCAATAAGAAATTTCATTGTTTAAAGCTTTTGACAAAAGTAATGAAAATAATGCAGGATTTTCTGATTTCAGCATACTTGTCTGATGCCTGAAGAGCGTTGTAAAAGCATGCTCTATAACGCTTATAATTTATCCACATTGTATGAATTACGCTCAGTATTGAGCTTAATTTTAAGTAATTTTAGAGCTGTAAAATTCCATAAAACATAGTTGTTTAACAGATATGAAGATTGACCTAAATAACAGGGAAAAATTTGAAAAAAGACATATTGGTCCTGATGAAAAGCAGTTGGAGAAAATGCTTAAAACCATTGGGGCGGCGTCTCTGGATGAATTGATAGATCAGACCGTTCCTTCCAACATACGCCTGAATAAGGCAATGAATTTGCCGGCACCAAAAACGGAATTTGATTTTCTCAGAGACTTTAAAGCGCTTGCGCAAAAAAATAAAATCAGCAAATCTTATCTGGGACTGGGTTATTATGATACCATCACCCCGAATGTCATCCTGAGAAATATTCTCGAGAATCCGGGATGGTATACCGCTTACACCCCTTACCAGGCAGAGATTGCACAGGGCAGACTGGAGGCTTTATTGAATTTTCAGACCATGGTAATTGATCTGACAGGGATGGAAATTGCCAACGCTTCTTTGTTGGATGAGGCTACTGCGGCAGCAGAAGCCATGACCATGATCTATAATGTCAGAAAGGCTGAAAAGAAAGACGCGCATACTTTCCTGGTTTCGGAAAATTGTTTTCCTCAAACCATTGACGTTTTGAAAACAAGAGCTAAGCCTCTGGGCATTACACTTCGCATAGGAGATATAAATCCTCCGGATTTTAACAAGCCTGATGTATTCGGAGCCTACGTTCAATATCCCAATGCATGGGGATTGATCTATGATCAGAAAGATTTTATTGCTTCTGCTCATGCAAAAAATGTTCTTGTAGCATACGGAGCAGATCTTCTCAGTCTTACCATGCTGACACCTCCCGGCGAGTATGGAGCAGATGTAGTCGTAGGTTCAACTCAGAGATTCGGAGTGCCTGTAGGATATGGCGGCCCGCACGCGGCCTATTTTGCTACGAGAGAAGAATATAAGCGTCATATTCCGGGAAGGATGATCGGAGTATCAGTAGATGCTACCGGAAAACCTGCCTATCGCATGGCTTTGCAGACAAGAGAGCAGCATATCAGAAGAGAAAAAGCTACTTCCAATATTTGCACCGCGCAAGTATTGCTTGCAGTAATTGCAGGAAGTTATGCAGTGTATCATGGACCGAAAGGATTAAGGGCAATTGCCGAAAGAGTTCACGGTTATGCAAAAGTTCTTGCTAAATCATTGGAGTCACTGGGGTATGGACAGTACAATAAAAACTATTTCGATACCTTAAGAATTTCTGTCGGCGACAAAAAAGAAAGAATCAAAACTTTGGCGGAAAGAGAAGGAATTAATTTCCGTTACAAAGATACTTATGTGATCATAGCGGTCGACGAAACCACTGAGCTGGAAGATCTGAAAAAAATTATTGCCATTTTTGCGGAGCCAGCTAATAAAACAGCAGACAAAGTGGTAGAAAATTATCTGTCGGCGGCAGATCTTAATCTTTCTCCAGGATTGTTAAGAAAAAGTCCTTATCTGACACATCCTGTATTCAATAGTCATCATTCCGAGCATCAGATGCTGAGATATCTGAAATCGCTGGAGAACAAAGATCTTTCACTGGCGTATTCAATGATCTCATTGGGCTCTTGCACGATGAAGCTTAATGCAACGGCAGAAATGATTCCGGTTACCTGGGCAGAATTCGGAAACATACATCCTTTTGCTCCTAAAACGCAGACCGAAGGTTATCAGCAATTATTCACTGACCTGGAAAAATGGTTGTGCGAGATTACAGGCTTCGCAGGAATTTCTCTGCAGCCAAATTCCGGCGCACAGGGAGAATATGCTGGCTTAATGGTGATCAGGGCATATCATGAAAGCAGGGGAGAAGGACACAGAACCGTTTCTTTGATTCCTTCTTCAGCACATGGTACCAATCCTGCAAGCGCTGTGCTGGCAGGAATGAAAGTGGTGGTAGTAAAATGCGACGACAAAGGAAATATTGATATGAATGATCTCAGAGAAAAAGCACTGCAGCATAAAAATGAATTATCATGCCTGATGGTAACCTATCCTTCCACACATGGTGTGTTTGAAGAGACTATCATTGATGTATGCAAGATCATTCATGAGAATGGCGGACAGGTTTATATGGATGGCGCTAATATGAATGCGCAGGTCGGATTAACAAGTCCGGGATCGATTGGAGCTGATGTTTGTCATCTGAATCTTCATAAAACATTCTGCATTCCGCACGGCGGCGGTGGACCTGGCATGGGACCTATCGGCGTAGCCAAACATCTTGTTCCATTTTTACCAGGACATGCTGTTGTGAAAACAGGAGGGGAAAAAGCCATTCCTGCAGTATCTGCAGCGCCATGGGGAAGCGCAAGCATACTCCCTATTTCCTATGCATACATTGCCATGATGGGTGCGCAGGGGTTGACCAATGCTACCAAGTATGCAATACTGAATGCCAATTATATCAAGTCAAGATTGGAAAAACATTATCCTATACTTTACTCCGGTAAAAACGGGAGATGCGCGCACGAATTTATTCTTGACTGCAGAGAGTTTAAACATAGTGTAGGGATTGAAGTGGAAGATATTGCCAAAAGATTAATGGACTATGGTTTCCATGCGCCGACAGTATCTTTCCCTGTAGCGGGCACTTTGATGATCGAGCCAACTGAAAGTGAATCATTGGATGAGCTTGATAAATTCTGTGAGGCGATGATTTCTATCAGAAAAGAAATTAAAGAGATTGAAGAAGGCAAGGCAGACAAAGCAGACAATGTGCTGAAGCATGCACCGCACACAGCTGAAGTGATCATGTCTGATTCCTGGAATAGAAAATACAAGAGAGAAAAAGCTGCGTATCCATTACCATGGGTGAAAGCAAATAAATTCTGGCCAACGGTGAGCAGGATTGACAGCGCCTATGGTGATAGGAATTTGGTGTGCAGCTGTGTGCCGCTGGAAGAATATACAGAGAAATCGGAAGAGGCTGAGGCGGAAGCTGTGAGGTAATCTTATAGGGTCAGACGGACTTGGGTGATCCATCAGGCTGAGCCCAGATCAATTTCATTGTCGTTTAATTCAATTTCTGAAAGGTATACATATTGACTTTCCGACACTCGAACAACATCGATCGCTCAAAAAGTTTAAATTTTTGCCCCACTGCGCATTTTTCGACAAAGCCGTTTTGGCTATTCCACATTACAGCACATTTGCAAGTCCGCACAAGCCCTCCCAGACCAAAGGCTTGTAAAGAGCTGTAATTTCCTCCCGCACCATATTTAATAGATACTTATAGTCCGTAGACTTATTTACATCTTTTACAGACCTTCGTTCCCAAATTTCATCAATGGGGACATCTTATTCAAAAGACGAAAAGCTCTTTTTGCAACAAATTGGAGATCGGATTCGAGACCTTCGGACTGAAGCCAACTTATCTCAGGAAAAGCTTGCCTTTGCTTGTAATTTAGATAGAACGTATATCGGATCAGTTGAAAGAGGTGAAAGAAATATCTCTGCTTTAAATCTCAAAAAAATTGCCAAAGCGCTCAAGGTTAAGCCAGCTGATCTTCTATGAATAAAGAATTTAAAACACCACCTCGTTCTGTTGGCATGCTTACATGCCCCAACGTGCTTGCCAAACACTTTTCAGGACTTGTTGGTAAACCTTTTAATCTAACCGGTAAAACACGAACTGACGGTTCTAATATCAGAAAGCTAATTGCATCGAACTTAGAAAAACATCAATTGCCAAAAGCGGCTGAAACAGGTCAGTTTGAAATCGTCCCACCAAAGGGCAAAGGAGTTCCTAAAATAGCAAGAGAATTTATTGACACTTACATCGTAACCAGTGGTACATCGTATAATTTGCAGGTTTGGAATAGAATTCCAGCAGCGGAAACCTTACTAATTAAATACGAATCTGGTGAAAGCCTTAAATGCACAGATGTTAGATTTGTGTTTGTAAGAATTGACACAGAAAAAAGCATAATTGCATCAGTAATAATTCTGACCCCGGAATATATAGTCCAAAATTTTGGAAAGTTTGGACATCCGACAATTAAAAATCAGCTGTTGATTTCAAGAAAAGTTCGAAAGGACATTTATGAAAGTGCAGATAAAGTTTTATCCTTTCCAGATTCTAAAAAACTCTCTTATTATATCCGTCACGATTATCTACCACCCCAATCCGGTATGGTAGAAGAACCAGATATTAAAAATCTATTTTCTGTCACCCTATTGAAAAAAATGGTGGCTGAAAAATTAATAGGGTTTAAACTGAACGCTGCTGCCACTAAAAACAGAGGGCAGGCTTTAGAAAAGAAAACTCTTGAATTGCTTGGTTATGAGGTAAAGGAATCTGATTTATTGTATGGTGCTTTTCCTGACATAAGAAATCAATTATTGGAAGTAAAAGTACAAGATAGCCCGACAGTAGACTTAGGCAAATTTTCTCCTGAAAAGGAAGAAATAGTAGTTAAAGATTTAAACTTGACAACCTTTGATGTACGCTATTTAATAGCATTAACCAATCCTCAAACAGAAATAATTGAAGGAATAATACTCTCTCCTGGTGAAAAGTTAGGGGAGATATTTTCATACGTTAGTGCAGAAAGCTATAAATGCCAAAGAGCTATACCAATGGCTTTTTTCGAAAAACATTACGGAAAGTGTCTGTTTAATCCAGAATAAAAACTGGTTCAACTCCAAAAGCTTCTGCGACTTTTATTTCAAGATTGTTTTCAAGCTTACTTATAAGAACTTTATCTTGAGATTCATTCAATTTCTTGACTATAGAGACAATTTCCTTTGCGAGAGAAGAATTAAAATCCGGAAGAGGATATTTTTCAACATATTGTGTAAAGTACCTTCTTCTTCCAGAGTATAGTTTATTATTAAAAACTAAATCGTGATATTTGGTCATTAATTTTGAATTAGCGACACCTTGAATCAACAATAACTTATCAATGTCCCTTTCATCTTGGGCAACAATCCAATAACAATTGCCGTTAACGATTCTTCCACCCTTATCAAAATAAAATCTTGGACTTAAACTGATGTCAGGGAATACCAATTTCGGAAGATTCCAAAATTCAGGTCTATGAGCAACCCATAATTCAAACCATTGCCGACCAGCTTCTATTAAATATTTTCGTGATCTTAATCTTTCTTCGTGAGAGAGAAAATATTTTTTCGCTTTTGGAAATTTATCAATATCCACAGTTTGTTTTGTGCCATCCTTATCATAATGCGGATAAAGAACTCTTAGGTTGAAATTATTTGTTGCACCCCAAGGTTCAATATTCTCCTGAGAAATCAGTTCTTTTAAAAGCTCTTCTTCCGGTTTATTCACTCCAAGATCATCCCATTTTTCGCTTATAAAAACTTTATCGGCTGTGGATTTTATACCAACTCTTACTTTAAAAAAATCTTCCACTTTATTAGTAGCAGTCGCATCAATTTTTGACACCCAAGTCGCCTCTGTTTCCGATAACATTTCCCAAGCACTATGAGAAGAAATACTGTATTTTAAAAGTCCATCTGTCTTTTTATATCTTTTAGAGCCTACTACAAAATAACCCGACTTATCCGATTTTAAAACATCGTAAACACTTTCCGATTCGATTAGGACTCCCTTATATCCGTTTAATTCTTCATAGAGTTTTATGAATTTAGCGGTTGATGGCTTTTTCACTTTCCGCTTACGACCAATGAATATAGCAGGCAAAACCGCTGCATCAAACAATTTGGTATCGCCCAAGTCAATCAACTCAATTACTTCAAAATTTTCTGAAAGGTATTTTCTTACGCTTTCACCGCTTTTTGTTGAAAGATAACGATTGGAAGTAATCACACCTAAAACACCACCTTCTTTAAGGCTTTCAGTCATTGCCATTAAAAATGGATAATACAAATCTACTCTGCCTTTCAGATTAAATTTTTTTGCAAGTTCTTGCGCTTGTTCTGTTCCCAAAATTTGTGTTCTCACATAAGGAGGATTTGCAATTACAACATCAAAAGCCTTATTAATATCAGATTTTTCTGAGGAGAAAAAATTGAGTGTAATTTGATCCTCTGTTAAATCAATCGCTTTTAAAAAATTTCCCTGTACAAGATCGTGCTTCCCCGAACCGAATTGCAACATTCTCTCTTTTGCTAATCTCAGATACTGATCATTCTCATCGTATCCCGTTAAAGTGAAACTAACCCCTGCTTTTGAAAGCTTTTCTCCAATAGATACGAGTAACTCTCCTTCCCCACAAGCGGGGTCAAGTGCCTTGACATTCTTCGCAGAAATATATTTAATTAATCTATTTGCCAAGAAATCAGCAAGACCTTTAGGTGTAAAAGTTGCTCCAGTATTTTTTATTTGCTCCTTGGTTATCATTGGATTTTTAGATTCAAAGCAAAGATACTTATAATCATCAAATTTGTCACTATTCAGGAGTGCAAATTATCAAAAAAGTTATAAACACTCCTACAACTATTTACATCTATAAAGTAATGTTAAGTTAAACATATTATGACGTATTAATCAAAAATATTTCTTATCTTTGTAAAAACTTTACAAATGATACGATACACTATTAAACTAACCAAAACAGAAGTTGAAGAGCTAATGGATATCATCAATAAAGGATC
>JAIERY010000227.1 GCA_019746425.1 Cytophagaceae bacterium | reverse complement strand
GACATCAAAGAAGAAAAAAAGACATTGAATTAAATTTATTTAAATCAAGTGGTTAAATGTGTTAAAGTAGAATTAAAATTCAGGAGCTAACGGTAAAAGATGGAAGGCTGCAATATTTGTTAAAAAGTCAAACAGGATCAAACCGGCAAAAAGCTGAAAACATCAACATACATCTTGAAAATATTAAGATCGATACAATATCACCAAGAAAGGTATTGTACACTGATCATGTTCATTTCAGCCTTAAAAACTATCAACTACTAACAGAAGACAGCTTATATCTGTTCAGTATTCAAAGAATGGAAGGATCTTATTCAGATTCATTACTAAAAATTGATTCTATACGATTTATTCCAATAAAATCTAAATCGGTTAAGAATGACACTTATTCCCTTTTTATAAAGCAAATAAAAACTGAAATTATAGATTTCCCTCTTTTCTTCAAGGAACAGAAAATTTCAATTGGTAAAATAGAAATGGACAATCCTAAACTCTCCATTAAATATACCTACATTAAAAATAACTCCTCTTTTCAAAAGCAAAATTTAATAAAGACAGCTTTACCTTATATTGGAAATTCATTTAGCATAAAAACATTTTCAATCACTAATGGAGAAATTAATTCCACTTTGAGTTTTTCCGGGGAACTGATCAGGCAGAAAGCGAGCAACATTTATCTTGACCTTAATGAGGTTAAGATAGACAGTTCAAACTTTAATCATGGACATTACTGGAAGGATCTTAATTTAAAATTATCCGACTATGAAGGATCGCTGCACTCTAAAAATTTGAAAATAAATATTCAACGGTTGGAAACACCTTCAGGAAAGGATCTGAACCTTACCTCGGTAAAGATTTCCGAATTACATCCTGCAGGGAAAAACCAACAATTGATTTTTGAGAATTCAATTAAAAATATTTCTCTAAATAATATTGATTTTCACCGATTGTCCAGACATCAGGAACTTGTAGTTGACAATATACAAGTTAATAATATGCATTTGCATGTATTCAGGGATCAGACAATACCTCCTAAACAATCATATGCAGCCAGAATGCCGAATGAATTGGTTAGGGAATTGCCAATCTACCTTAAAATTTCAAGGCTTAGTTTTAATAATGCTCATATAACTTATTCTGATCACTCCCCGGAACTTAAAGAAGATGCTAAACTTACTTTCGAGCGAATGCAAATGGAGGTTTCTAATTTTACCAATGACCCTCGACTGATGACCAGAAAAAACCCTGCTAAAGTTAAAATCAGAACTTACGTGATGGGGCAAGGTTTGTTATCAGTTAATTTATCAATTCCCTTACTTGATAAACAGTTTAATTGCAATCTTGACGGAACTCTTGGCAAAATGGATGCCTTATATTTTAATAGCCTTGTGGCATATGGAGGTATGCAATTGAAAGAAGGAAACATCGAAGCCCAAAGATTTAATATAAGTGTTGCAGATGGTATTGCAAACGGCGAAATGCAGCTAATATATGAAAACCTCCATGTAAATGTTATTGAAAAAAAATCAGGAAAACCTAAAAAGATTTTATCGAAGATTGCTAATCTTTTTTTAAAGGATGACAATAAACAAAAAAAGAATAAAGGACCGGAAACCGTTGCGATCAACTATACCAGACAAAGCGACGACGGATTTTTCAGCTTTATCTGGAATTCTTTAAGCGATGCTATCTTAGAAACCATAGTAAAAGAATTTTTTCAGCCTTTTGTTAAAGGAAAGTAGCTGATAGTTTCCATTGTGGAACTATCCTTTCTGTAATTTAGTTTTTAAATTATAAATTGAGGAAGTTGGATATGAAAAGGTTGATTATAATTGTAAATGCGCTGATTTTACTGAGCCTATCCTCTTGTGGAGGAAGCCGTAATCACGCAAGAAAGGATAGCAGACGCTATGATACACATACAAAGAGTGGAAGGTACAATCAGGAACAGCATCCTGAACAGGAACATCATTATAATAATCAGCAGCGTCACAACTATTAATTAATAATTGTAAAGAATTGATATTAGTGATTATGACCGCCCGTTCCTGGAACGGGCGATTCAGCATGATTTTTTTTCTCCTTAACAGGAGCTACGAAAGTAAATTTCAGATCGGTTTCGTTGAATTTTAACAAAAAATCGCAGGTTGCAAAGCCTTCCCAATATTCCCGGGGAACACTTATTGAAAATCTATCCTCATATTGTGCGCTGATTTTAATCGGAAGAGAGCTATTTTTACCAAAGGAAAAAATCGCCATTGCTGTCATGCCTTTAACATCTACATAGTTTGAATTTTTATCCATAATATAAAAAATTATGTCATCCGATTTTTTAAACATCACCATTTTTGCAAACAAAGTATCTGCCTGCGCATCGAGATGATAAGATTTTTGGCTATAACCACTAATACTCAGACTTAACCCTAGTATAACTCCCAAAATAATTTTCATATCAAAGAAACAAGTATATAATTAAATTAAAAATCCACTGAAGAAAACAAATTAAAAATAAATGGGATGAAAGACCAGCTTTTTTTCAGAATTAAATTCCAGGGCTGGCGCGGGAAATTTGATAAATCCGATTGTACTGAATACAGTCTTTAGAAATTTAGATTTAGTTCTGATTTTGGTTAAATCCGCATCCACGGAAAGATAAAATTGACGGTATCTTTTAAAATAAGGTAAAGAATTTCCATTAATCTGAGTTGGATTTTCTTTCGCTCCAATCATTCCTTCTGCACCATACCCTAAAGCTACATTCAACCATTCAGGAAATTTTGATTCTTCATTTAAAAAGGAAAAAATGTTTATAGATAACCAATAAGTCTGACCATTATAATCTTTAAGTATATTTTGAGCAAGATTACTTCCTAATTCATCAGGTCGGTATTTGGCATATGGAGATGGAAGAAATGAAAACTTAAGCTTAATTCTTTGCTCATCCCAGATCAGAGCCTGACTGATGACCAGTCCTGAGCCAGCGATATTTGCTGTCATATCTCCATAGGAAAATCCCCAATAAGAAGAGAAGCCGTCAAATATTTCAATATTTGTCAGAAAGATTAAACCTGAAATCCCTCCTATCCAAATCGCTTTTTTCCTTTTCATTCCCGTCCATTTCAATGCATCAATTCCTAATTTGCCGATATAATAACCGGTAGTAAAATGTCCTATTTTATCCATTTGCTGCCATTCATTATTATCGTTGAAGAAATGGAAGCGTGATTGAGGATAATCCTTGTACCATAAAAAATAAAGGCCGGTCATGGACGAAACATACAATGCTCCTGTTGCACCTCCTGCCAGGATTGTTTTTCTTTTGGAAAATGAGTATTCCTCTCCAGAGATAAATGAAGTGTCTCTCTGGCTGTACAATTCTTTGCAGCTCAATAATAATAGAAAAAAAAAGGTTGTAAGTTTGATCATATAAAAAGTAAATATGTTCTAAAAAGATTACGTATATCTTTCTTCGCATCATAGCTGCTGTAGAACCAATTTCCGTTATTGTTGAAATGCCATAGCCGATTAGAGCCGCCGGGACTACAGATGCGCTCACCCATTTGTTTTGATAGCGCTTTTTCCTGACCTGCAAACTCTCAGATCTAATCAGGTCTGAATGATAAGGTATTTGGCAATTACGGGCATAGAACCCAAAAACTATTAAAAAAAAATCATATATAAAAAGATTTTAAAAATATGTTACTGAGTTCCCCTCTGGCAAGGAAACTCAGTAAAATGAAAATCTTATTGTTTAATAATTTTAAAAGTTCTTAGAGGAATACTTTTGTCAGCCAAAATACTAACATAATATATTCCAGGTAACAAATGGGGCAGGAAAACTTCATCATGATACTTTCCCTCAGGAATTTTCAAGTTAACTTCTTTTAAAACTCTTCCGGAATTATCCACGATCCTGATAATAACCTCCCTCGTCTTATCTGAATTAAAGTCCAGATTAATCTTATCTGTGACAGGATTGGGATATAAATAACAGTTCACTAAACTTATTAAAGTATTTTTTATACCTGTCACATTAAAGGTTATTCCAGGGCTTATGGCGAAATAATCCCATGTCCCGTCAAAAGGAGCTCCGGATGTTCCTGATGTAGCTATCGCACCTACCGCAACAATATTTCGTGCTGCATTCAACAGATCCCCGCTAATTGAAATGGGGCTACCCACAACTACAGAATCTTCCATATCCTTGCGGTAGTAAGGCTGTACAGTACCAGCGCTCTTGTTTACCACGAATATTAATTCAAGGGCATTTGCCGGAAAAGCTCCTATAGGATATATGTTACCAGAAGAAATACCTGCTTCTTCTTTTAATACCTGAATACCTGAAGGAGTTAAAACAATTTTAATATAATTATCCTGGTCTCCTTTTCCGATAAATAAACCTTGTGATTGACCGTTTACAGTATTCTGGTTAAAAAATGGTGAGATTAATTTTGTTCTTACTGTGTAATAGTTGTCAGAAGATTCACCTACGTTTGAGCCAAACTGGAACGCGTTTTCCTGAGTATTAGTATTGTTTAATGCATCACCTGAATTAATGCCATAAACTGTAAATGCGCCTACAGCACCTCCGGCAACAAGATTACTTGGGTTGTATTGGGTCAGATAATCTGTACTTCCATTACACATTAGTCCTGAAAATCCTAAGCCAAAAAATCCTACGCCCGGATCATAGTTATATAAAGCATAGTAGGTAGGAATTGAAGTAGTATCTCCGTTATCATAATCTAAAGCAAAAAAATCCTGGGTATCCAAAATGCCATCATTATCATCATCAGGATCATTAAGATCTGAGACTCCATTTCCATCCCAATCGCTTGGCTTATCTGCCCCGGAGCAAGGATTGGTGCCATTATCAATTTCATCGGAATTAGTATATCCATCTGCATCGTCATCATTTGAATTATCTAACCCTGTACAAGTAATTGCCTGAGGTTCAAAAACGGAAATCGTACTATTCCCATAGTTTGCAGTCCAAACGGTGCCTGGGAAAATATCACCGTCGCCTTGTGCCGTTACGTCCAGAGGTTTTGACAGACCAGAAGCAAAAGGCGCTGATGTATTTAATTTATTAGGTCCTGTCATGGTATTTAATGTTGCTGTTCCAGCTCCATTTAATTTTATCCGATGAATTTTATCAGAATATGCTGCTGCAAGCAATTCGCCTTGCAATGCGCCAGATGCAGTGTATTCACATAAACCATTCACTGACTCATCAAATGTGATAAACGATTGATCATTCTTGCCTGGAGATAAATAATCTCCTTCAACGGGATTTGCAGCAGGAACAGGTGGCCAGTCAGAAGGTAAAGGAAGCAAAGGATCAGAATTGTCATTTCTCCAGCCCTTGTTTGTCCCATCGTCAGTAAATAAACCTGCGCCTGCGGGATTTGCTCTTATTGGCACAGGATGCCCTCCATAATAACTTCCTGGAATATACGTTGCAATATTTCCTATAAGTTCAAGACCATCGAAATTTGCAACGATGCCATTCCCATTGGGATCTGGACCTGAAGAACCTGGTTCATTTGAATCGTATTCATTGGTAACATTGGCAGTACCTTCCCCAACCGGATATCCTCCCCATAGAGGATTCGGTCCATTATCAATTGTATATAAGTTTCCCTCTCTTCCGGGATATTTACTGATAAGTATATCATAAGAGTTTCTAAAACCTGGAGCATATACTTGCACAGGCTCACCTGGAACAATTTTTCCCTAATTAAGGCCATCATTTCCGCCAAAAGGATCTCCTGCATCTGGATTACCTGGCCGCATTGGATCGTCTAAGGTAGGAATATCATATTTATAAGGATGAGCTCCCGATGGATCCTGAGTGGGCATAGCTTCAATTGCATCTAAATCAACTGAAAGAATACATGCTGTCAATGCATACTCTGTAATAAAAGTCCATGCTCTTGAAACTCCTCCGGAATTTGTTGATCCGCCTACTGCAAGAAAAAGGGTATTGGTTACCGGATCAATCTGAATACCATTCGGAGCATGATTTTCTTCGGATCTTGGAAGTCCTCTTACCAAATCAATTTTTTTCCATACTCCTGCTTGTTTATATAATTTAGAAATTACACCCGAATTAGTACATAAACCTATATCTCCTTTTTCACCAGCACCAAATCTTGGATCACTTGATGCAACATAGATTACAGGATCAGTGGCTGTTCCGGTAACGTATATTCCAGTGATCAGCCTATTTGTTACAGTCGGGGCCAGGGAACCATCATCGTTGTGATTAGGTATTTGTTTTACAAGAAGAATAGTCTCGGTATTAGTTACCTGATAATTATTTGCGGCAACTTTATTAATTGTGAATACTTTTATCTGGCCACCTTGCTGACCAACATACAGTTTTCCATCAGGCCCAAATTGTAAAGAAGTTGGATTTGCTACAACTCCGCCTTGAAGAACGCTGGAAGAAAAACTCTGAGCCTGGGAGTTTGGGATAATGATCAATCCTCCCAAAAATAGTAACAGGTCAAGAACACAAATCTTATTACGCTTAGAAGTAAATATTGCTTTCATAAATTATTATAATTTATACTTATTCAACAATTAAAAAATCGCATTAATAGCAAAGTAAAAAGAACTTAAAATCTCAAAATCACGAGTTGATTAAACGAAAGTATAAAAGTATATCAGATAATAAGAGATTGGATCAATACCCGTATAGGTTGAGGTAGGTTTGGAGAAAAATAGTAAATAGGAATAATATAATTCTTTATTTGTTTAGCGGTATTACTACTGCATAATAAATTTACTATTTGTAATTCTTTTGTGGGAAGTTTTAATGAGACTTTACCGATAGAGTAACAATTTAAAATACAATGGCATAATTCACATTCCGAATTATTACCGATATTTAAATTGTGAATATTTTGGAGACAACTACATTCTTCTACTTCGTGCTCCGTTATGTCATGATCATGGCTTGGAAGGAAAAACGAAATAGAATTTAACATATAAAAGCAAATGAATGATACCCAAAAAATGGCGCCGATAGCATTATATGGAAATTTCCTTCGAGTTTCAATTTGAAAATATATTATTTTACTTATTTTAAAACCAGGAACGAAAAAAAATGTTTAAATGAAAAAGCTAATTATTTTAGGCAGATTAACGAAGTGCAATTTTAAACTATAATGATAGAAGGAATAACAGAATTGTTGAAAAAATAAAATTATTTTCCTTTATAAAAGCTTACCATAAACCAGCACAATATTGAATATTATTATTGTACGACTAAATAAGGGAAAACCACAATTCTTCCCTATGAGAATACAGGTAATTTGTAAGTGTTTAATAATGGGTAGTTGGCACATCTTTTAGTCATAAACAGGCGGCGGGTGATATTTTTCCATGTTTTGTAAGCGTCTATAATAAATTCCACCAGCGCTACATAACTCATCAGGTGCAACCGGATAACAGTAATCATATTTGCGAAAGATTTTTTAGTCATAATTGAGAGAGAAGCGCTGCATACACCTGTATTTTTATAGCATTTTCACTTTCTCCCCAGAAATATCGCAGAGGGAATTCTGCTTGATCCCCTGTTGATCGTAGCGAAACGCTACACCCAGTGGGGTCTTAATTAAAATCAGAGTCCCTTTCAGGAGACTCTGATTGGGAAAAGCGGCTATTTTAATATTATTTTATTTCTCCTCCCATTTTGCTTCCTTGACAAGCTGTTTGTAATGAGTGGTAATGAATGTGCAAATGCTTTCATAGAAAGCATCCAGTTCCATTTGATCGAGATAAATTATGACACAATTACTGCTTTTGAGATAGATCTGAATTTCATGAATAATATTTCCTTCAGCTTTGACAATTGTAATGTTGTCTATATCCTTAACATAGAATTCGCCTTGCTTCTCATTGTCTTTATATTCAATCTTTTCATCAGTCAGCATCAGGAAGTCGTTGTAATTTTTGATTCCGGATGACAGTTTTTCAATAAGAGGCGCGACAATGCATATTGCTGCGAAAATAAAAAAGCGAACTGGTTTCACTTCATATTCAAGTAAGAGAAACACAAAAATGATTGGTATAATGCAATAGATAAGAGCCTGTGTTTTTAATTTTGTACCATGGTTTCTAAAGATCATTCCTCCTTCTACTTCCTTTATCTTGACCGGGAATAAAAATTCTTCCCATAGAATAAGCGCCATAATAACTACAGCAAGCCCACAAAGAAACATCCCAAAGTAAACACTTGCATTTTCATTTGGATCATGATTGCTGAGATCAAAAACCTGATAAGATGCAACACATGAAATAATAAAAATGAGCGACAAAAGTCCTACGGTGAACTGCGCCGGGTAAGTTGGTCTTATTATCTTTGGCATATTATATAAATCTTTTAATTCCGTGGATGCTCTTTATCACATCCCCTGAGTAAAACTCAGATCGAATTTACTAAAAAATTACATTATTGTCCGACTAAAATAAGCTTTAAACCTCCGGTTTCCCAATGTAAACGGAATGTTTTTTAAATGTTCATTTT
>JAIERY010000048.1 GCA_019746425.1 Cytophagaceae bacterium | reverse complement strand
TGAGACATACTACCCATTTATTAAAATGCGCAGAGATCGGAGCCGATGTAGCAACATGTCCATTGAATGTAATAACTTCTTTATTAAAACATCCGCTTACTGATATAGGGCTGGAGAAATTTTTGAGTGACCATAAAAAGGTAAATGGATAATATACTTAATAAGTGTAATCCCCTAAACTCTGAAATGTATATCATTAAAGTAAAAGGGAAAGCAAAAATTCCGGATTACGTTCAGTTAAGAGACGACAATTTTGTTCTTATTGCCTACTTCAGGGCAGACCGGCCATTCAAGAATTTAAAAAAATATGGACTGGAAGAAAAAGAAGAACAACTCAGAACTCTTATTGATGAATTGCCCTTTGGTAAACTCCAAAAATTAGAACTCTAATGGAATTTTCATCTGAGCCAATCATAAGTGTAAAAGACGCCATCATATATCAGGACGAAATTCCGGTCCTAGAAAAACTGAATTTTAATATTAATAAAGGTGAATTCGTTTATCTTATAGGAAAAACCGGCAGCGGTAAAAGCTCTCTTCTTAAAACGCTTTATGCAGATTTGCCATTCAATCACGGCGAAATCAATATTGTCAATCATCATCTAAAAAATATAAAGAAAAAAGACATACCCTTTTTAAGAAGAAAAATCGGAGTGATCTTCCAGGACTTTCAATTATTATATGACCGTTCTGTAGCCGAGAATCTGATCTTCGTGATGAAGGCTACCGGATGGAAGGACAATGCTAAAATAAAATCCAGGCTTGCAGATGTATTGATGAGAGTAGGATTAAGTTCATCAGGCAATAAAATGCCTCATCAGCTTTCAGGCGGTGAACAGCAAAGAGTAGTAGTAGCCCGCGCTTTGATCAATGAACCTGCCATTCTGCTTGCAGATGAGCCAACCGGAAATCTTGATCCGGAAATTGCAGAGGAAATAATGAACCTTTTTAAGGAAATTAATAAAAGCGGCACTGCTATTTTTATGGCTACGCATAACCATATTTTTCTTAATAAACATCCGGCCAGGGTTTTAAAAATAGAAAACGGAAAAATGCTGGATTCCTCCAAAGAGATTTTCAGCTTCAGCTTCAAGTATGTTTAAATAACTTTTCTGTAATCGCTTGACTGAGGAAAAACTTCATATCATTTCTTTCGATATTCCTTTTCCTCCCAACTATGGAGGAGTCATTGATATATTTTATAAAATACAAAGCCTCAAAGAAGCCGGTATTAAAATTCATCTTCATTGTTTTGAATACGGCAGAAAACATTCTGAAGAACTGGAAAGACTGTGTGAAAAAGTATATTATTATAAAAGAGGATCTATCGCGAAAGCCTTTTCATCCTTGCCTTATATAGTTTTTTCACGACAATCTACTGTATTGATTGATAAGTTAATTTCTCTGAATTTTCCCATTTTATTTGAAGGCTTGCATTGCTGCTATTATCTGTCACATCCTGCTCTTACAAACAGAAAGAAGATTGTAAGGATTCACAATGTTGAGCACGCTTATTATTATAACTTATTCAAGGCAGAAACTAATCTTTCTAAAAAAATATACTTTCTCGCAGAAGCTTTCAAACTGCGAAGATTTCAGAAAATATTAAAGCATGCTTCAGCTCTGCTGTCGATTAATCTTAATGAAACAAATTATTTTAAAAAAATATATCCGGATAAGAATATAGTTTTTGTACCTCCTTTTGTAAAGTACACTAGCACGAATATAAAAACGGGCAAGGGCAGCTATGTTCTTTTTCATGGTAATCTCTCTGTTGCTGAAAATAAAAAAGCAGCGCTTTATTTAATTCAAAAAGTATCTTACAGCAAAGAACTCCCCTTAATAATTGCCGGCAAAGACCCGGATGAAGATATTCAAAATGCCTGTACTGCACATAACATTGCATTAATTCCCAATCCGGATGAAGATAAAATGCTGGACCTTATCCGTAATGCACATATCAATCTGTTAATCTCATTTCAGAATACTGGAAATAAGCTAAAACTATTTTCAGCGCTATATAATGGAAGGCATTGCATTGTTAATTCTGCCATTGCAGATAGTTCGAAGCTGAACAAATTATTCCATTCCGCAAATACTCCTGCGGAAATAAGAAAGAAAATAGAGGAACTGGCTGGCGTGAGCTTTAATGAAGCTGATATTAAAATAAGAGAAGGGGTATTGAGTGAGACGGCATCCAATACCAAAAGCGCAGCCATGATCAAAGAGATTTTATGAAAGCTCTGATTTATTGATCAGATTTTTTAGTCGAAATTTTAACTGACGGTGTTTTAAGATTATATTTCTTTTCAGCTATTTCAAGTAAATATTCAAAAGCTTCCTTGTATTCGTTTTTGACATGCCCTTCCAGTATTGCTTCCCTTAAATCTGTTTTAAGATCCCCCACTATCCTTGAAGGTTTCAGACCAAACGTTTTCATGATATCTTCTCCGGTTACTACCGGTTGAAAATTTCTCAGGTTGTCTCTCTCTTCCACTTCCTTTATTTTCAGTTCTACCTTTCTGAAGTTTTCTAAATATTTTTTCACTTTCAGATCATTTTTTGAAGTAATATCTCCGCGGCATAGTATCATCAAAGAATTAATATCCTCTCCTGCTTCGAAAACCAGTCGCCTAATAGCAGAGTCGGTGATATTTTCTTTTACCAGTGCAATAGGTCTGAGGTGAAGACGCACCAGGTTAGCCACCATTTTCATTTTTTCATTGAGCGGAAGTTTGAGCCGGCGAAAAATGGAAGGCACCATTTTAGCTCCCCTGTCTTCATGCCCATGAAAAGTCCAGCCGATTTTTTCATCAAATCTTTTGGTCGCAGGTTTTGCGATATCATGCAATATGGCAGCCCATCTCAGCCACAGGTCATCAGATTCTTTTGAAACATTATCAAGCACCTGCAGCGTATGATAAAAATTGTCTTTGTGAGATTTATTATCAATCGTTTCGACACCCTGCAACTCCGTTAGCTCAGGAAAAATTTTATCCAGAATACCGGAATGAAATAATAACTTAAATCCATAAGAAGGTTTAGAAGATAGAATAATTTTATTCAGCTCATCGGCAATTCTTTCCATGGATACGATGGAGAGCCTGTCCTTGTTTTTTTTAATCGCCTCAAAAGTTTCGGGAGCAATATCAAAATTCAGCTGTGAGGCAAACCTCAATGCCCGCATCATTCTTAAAGGATCATCGGAAAAAGTTATTTCCGGTTGAAGCGGTGTTTTGATTATTTTTTTCCGGATATCTTCTACTCCGCCGAATGGATCTAAAAGATTTCCAAAATCTTTTGCATTAAGGCTTATAGCAAGAGCATTGATAGTAAAGTCACGGCGGTTCTGATCATCCTCCAGCGTTCCTTCTTCTACTATGGGTTTCCGCGAGTCGCGGTTATAGGATTCTTTTCTTGCGCCCACAAATTCAATTTCCCAATCATCATGCTTCACCATTGCTGTGCCAAAGTTTTTAAAAACCGCCACCTCAATATCTCCTCCTAATTTTGCAGCTACAGCATTGGCAAGATCAATGCCGCTTCCTATGCAAACTATATCAATGTCTTTGGATTCCCTCTTCAGGATAAGATCTCTCGCAAAACCACCAATCACATAAGCATCCACGCTGGATTCTTTAGCGGCTTCTGCAATGACTTTAAAAATTTTATTTTCCTTTAAGGAGTCGGCAAAATTCATAGACACATGATAAATTATCTCTATAAAGATAGCATTTTATTTCCTTAAAAATTTCACTTCTCCGTTCATGCTGATCTTCATTACTACGGATGGACTGGAAGGATTTTTTTCATCCTGTCTGTGATTCACAATATGATGTACCTGACTGAGTATTTCCGGTTTGATTTCCTGAAAAGTAGCTGCGGAAGGCATGCCGCTTATATTGGCCGAAGTAGAGACCAAAGGTTTTCGGAATTTATCTATCAACCTCATACAAAACTCATCCCGTACCAATCTGATAGCGATAGAGCCATCTTCAGCAAGAACATTTTTAGCAACATTTCTGCCTCCGGGATAAACAACGGTCAGGGGCTTTTCCGAATAATCTACTATGTCCCATGCGATATCAGGGATTTTCTGAACATAATCCCGAAGCTGTTCAATTCTGCTGATGAGTATGATCAAAGCCTTGCTATCAGCTCTTTGTTTGATTTCAAAAATTTTTCTGACGGCCTCTTCATTACTGGCGTCACAGCCGAGCCCCCATATCGTATCGGTGGGATATAAAATAACTTTACCGGCTCTTAAAGCCAGAAGCGCCTTATCAATTTCTTCTTCCTGAAATTTCATCGATTGAAATGCTAAGCGGCAAAAATATGGATTTTATATTTTATACCTTCATGAAATAAAAAATGCTTTCCGGTCAGGGAAAGCATCTGATTAAATAATTATTTGCCTCCGTCAATAAATCACCCCTACGGTACTGCAAGAGGTTAAGAATCCAACAATTGCCAGGAGTATGGCAGCAATTTTAACAATTGTTCTGATTTTCATAGCTGTCTGGTTTTGAGGTGGAAGAACTGGTTATATTTCTGTTTACGAATCAGGAAAAATACCAGCCGTCACTCAGTAGAAACTTTCGGGTAAATTCATATGGATTCTTAGGAAAGTTATATGAATTTTATATTTTTTATAAGTTTTTAATGTTTAAAACTTTTTAGGAAATAAAGCCCCCTTACCTAAAAAAATCCTTCTGAATCGTTAACTTTGCATCCCATAAGTTGAGATCTAAAGTGCTTATGGCATCTGCGAAATATATTTTTGTTACCGGCGGGGTAACTTCATCTCTTGGAAAGGGAATCATTTCCTCATCCCTTGGAAAATTGCTTCAGGCAAGAGGTTTTACAGCAACAATCCAGAAATTTGACCCTTACATTAACATTGATCCGGGAACGCTGAACCCTTATGAACATGGCGAATGCTATGTCACAGATGATGGCGCTGAAACAGATCTTGACCTGGGACACTACGAAAGATTTTTAAATACCCCTACCTCGCAGGGCAATAACGTTACCACTGGTAAAATTTATCATACTGTAATTTCCAAAGAAAGAGAAGGAGAGTTTCTTGGCAAAACCGTGCAGGTAGTACCTCACATTACGGATGAGATCAAAAGAAATTTCAAACTGCTTGGTGAAACAGGCAAATACGACATAGTCATTACAGAAATAGGCGGTTGTGTCGGTGATATTGAGTCACTGCCATTTTTAGAGGCAGTAAGACAGTTCAGATGGGAACAGGCTCCCAACGACACACTTGTAATACACCTTACGCTCGTTCCGTTTTTAAAAGCTGCAGGCGAATTAAAAACAAAACCTACACAGCACTCGGTAAAACAATTATCAGAAGCTGGAATACAGCCTGATATTTTGGTATGCAGAACAGAGCAGCCTCTCCCTAACGATATCAGAAAAAAGGTAGCTTTATTCTGTAATGTGCATGTGAACTCTGTCATTGAGTCAATGGACGTGGAAACGATCTATGATGTACCCCTGATGATGAAGAAGGAAAAGCTCGATGAAAGAGTGCTTGCCAAATTAAAACTTCCGCACAAGAGCGATGCTGACCTGGAGTCATGGAAAGAATTCTTAGGAAAATTAAAAAATCCTACCAGTGACATCATCATCGGACTGGTAGGAAAATATGTGGAGCTACCGGACGCTTATAAATCCATTGCTGAATCATTCGTTCATGCCGGAGCAGAAAATGAATGTAAAGTAAAGCTGCAGTGGATTCAGTCTGAAAACATCAATAAAGAAACCTTAGAGCAGAACCTCTCTCATCTTGACGGAATATTAGTTGCTCCGGGTTTTGGCGAAAGAGGCATTGAAGGAAAGATCCAGGCGGTAAGGTATGCCAGGGAAAACAAAGTACCTTTCTTTGGAATATGCCTTGGGATGCAATGCGCTGTCATTGAGTTTGCGCGTAACGTTCTCAAATATGAAGCCCATTCTACAGAAATAAACAAAAACACCTCCCATCCTGTAATTGACCTGATGGAATCTCAGAAAAACATTACCAAAAAAGGAGGAACCATGAGGCTCGGCGCTTATCCATGCGAACTGCAGAAAGGATCCAAAGCGTATCATATCTACGGAAAAACTAAAATTTCCGAAAGACACAGACACCGATATGAATTCAACAATAAGTATATCAAGCAGTATGAAAAAGCAGGCATGATTGCTTCCGGAATCAATCCTGACAATAAGCTGGTAGAAATTATTGAATTAAAAGATCATCCTCATTTTATCGGAACACAATTCCATCCCGAATTGAAAAGTACCGTTCAGAATCCTCATCCGCTCTTTGTAAAATTTGTAAAAGCAGCGATTGATTATTCCAAGCAAAAGAAATCAAACAACAATAATAAAGAGTAAATAATGGAAAGAAATCAGGCGATAGGTTTAGTACTGATCACCGTCATAATGGTGGGATATCTCACTTACATGAGTACTCAGCAACAGGAAATACAGACAGAGACGCCACAGCAAGTCGAAAAAAAGACAGAAGGTAAAAAAACTATTACCGAAACAACTCCTGTAGTAAGCGACAGCGCATTGACACAACAGTGGGGTTCGCTCTCTGCTGCAGCTAAAGGAGATGAAAAAAGAGACAGCCTTGCCAATAGTGATATATCTGTAACATTTAATTCCAAAGGCGGGCTGGTAGAAAGTGTATTGCTGAAAAAATATTTAACCGACAGCAAAAAACCTTTGTACCTGGTGGACAAGGATATCAGCTCGATGAGTTATATGATAGCCACTAATGAAGGTGAAAAAGATCTGGCAAAACTTTTTTATGTGCCTGTCAAGACCGATTCCAGCATTTCTTACAAAGCAACTGTCGGACAAGGACAGTATATTGAACACAAATACACTTTACCGAAATCAGGATATGTGCTTAAATATGAGCTGAAACTGATCGGACTTTCCAACATCGTCAAAGATGATATGCTCACTTTAAAGTGGAACGCTCATTTACCTAAAGTAGAAAAAGATCTTATAGCCAGCAGAGATAATTCAACGATCAACTATTATTACGCTGATGGCTCTGACTATGAATTTGACTACCTGCCTGAAAGATCCAAAGATGAGGAAACCCAGAAACTGAATAAGCCGGTAAAATGGATTTCAATGAAGCAGAAATTCTTCTCTTCTGCACTGATCGCTCAGAATAATTTTAAAGACGCTTACTTAAAAAGCACCACCGCCCCGGAAGAAGACACTGTTGGTGTAAAAGATCTGGAAGCCACTATTCAGATTCCTGTAAGCGATTTGAAATCAGGAAAAGGGAATTACCAATTTTATTTCGGTCCAAATCAATACGATATACTCAAAGGAGTTACAGACAAATTTGAAAAAAACCTTTTCCTTGGCTGGCCGGTGATCAACTGGATCAACAGGTTCATTGTGGTTCCTGTTTTCCATTTCCTTGAGCAGTACATCAGCAATTACGGAATCATCATTATTATTCTGGTAATATTATTAAAGCTCATTCTTTTCCCTCTCTCCTATAAATCATACATGTCTATGGCGAAGATGAAGGTATTGAAACCTGAAATTGATGCCATTAAAGAAAAGAATGACGGTGATCTGCAGAAGACTCAGATGGACACCATGGACTTATACAGGAAAGTGGGCATTAATCCTTTAAGCGGTTGCATACCTATACTTCTGCAAATGCCTGTGCTGCTTGCCATGTTTAACTTCTTCCCTAACTCCATAGAATTAAGACAGGAAGCATTCCTTTGGGCGGATGATCTTTCTACTTATGATGCACCAATCTGGCTGCCCTTTAAAATACCTTTTTATGGTAGCCACGTCAGCGTATTTACTTTATTAATGACTATCTCCACTTTGGTCTACACCTGGTTTAACAATCAGGTAAGTACAGTTACAGGCCCGATGAAGAGTGTTTCTTATATCATGCCTGTAGTTTTCATGTTTGTACTTAACTCTTTCCCTGCAGGTCTTAGCTTTTATTATTTTGTTTCCAATATCGTAACCATCTTCCAGCAAATTATCATTCGCAGATTTGTAGATGAGGACAAGATCAGACTTGCGCTGGAAGAGAATAAAAAGAAGATAGCCGCTAACCCTAATAAAAAATCACGCTGGATGACAAGGCTGGAAGAAGCCATGAAGGCTAAAGAAGAAGAGGCGAAGAAGAAAAGGAAGAAATAATATCAGTGCTGAGTATCGAGTGCTAAGTGCAGAGTGTAAAACAATAATCCGGCTGCAAATGCTTATATATTAACATGAGCTTTTGCAGCTTTTTTATGCAACCATTTATGAAAAAAGATTCTGGATTTGTAATTCTACTTTAACACATTTAACCACTTGATTTAAATAAATTTAATTCAATGTCTTTTTTTCTTCTTTGATGTCGT
>JAIERY010000318.1 GCA_019746425.1 Cytophagaceae bacterium | reverse complement strand
GCATGAGACTCCATTGTGCCTTAGGGCACATTAGTACCCTCCTTATTTAGAATCATTTTAAATGCGGGAGCCCTGGAGCTACAGCCATAGAAGCATATACTTCCTGGGGTGTTTTAAAATATTTCAGAAGAGAACTATCTATTTTAAATCCCCACCATTTAAATATTTCCAGGTCGGCCAGCGATAATAAAACCACTAGAAAAAGAACAATGAAAGTATATATCCTGATAATTTTCTTAAAAACTTCGCTATTTGTAAAAGAGGAGCAGGCAATTAAAATTCCCGGGAGCACAGTCAGGTAAGAGGCGGTGGAAACATCCAGCCTTCCACCAAACAGAAAAATATTGAATAAATCAGTAAAGGAATATTCAGCATAAATGCTGCTATGGTACAGAAGAAAAATAAATTTAAAAATCCAAAAGACAATCAGCCAGTAAAGGAAGTTTCGGAATAAAAATGAAAGTCTTTCTTTCAAAGAATATAATGGTTTGAATTAATCTTCAAAAATAGGTTGTGTAATTTGAAAAAACTCTCATTTTGGGAATAATTAAATGACCGGCAGCAAACTGTTTGCTTTTTAAAGCACATTGATAGGTTGAATAAATTGGATAAATCATATTTAGGATCCCTTACGTATTTTCCCTATGCCTGCTTTTATGAAATCCTGCTTTTAAATTTTCCTGCAAAAAATTGAGCCTATATGGATAAAAGTGATAGATTTTTTTGTTAATCGCTTAATATTTATCAACCATAGGATCAATCTCTGTGATTTTTTTCTATTTTTGTTGAAATTAATTAATCTTCATCGTAAAAAATTAAAATATGGCTTATTTGAGATTTAAAGCTTTGGATCAGGTTAGTACACGAAAGCCTGTAAAGGTAGTGGCGCCTTCTAAAAAGATCTCCGATTATTATGGAGAAAATGTATTTGGGATAGAAGCAATGAAAAAAAATCTTTCTTCCCAGATATTTAAAAAGGTAATAGCGGCAATTGAAAGAGGGGAAAAAATTGATCCGGCCACGGCAGATGCAGTGGCATCTACTATGAAAGCATGGGCCATCAGCAAAGGGGCTACTCACTATACTCACTGGTTCCAGCCTTTAACAGATTCAACAGCAGAAAAGCACGATGCTTTTTTTGAACCTGATGAAACCGGAAGAGCGATGGAGAAATTTAAAGGTACTGCTCTTGTTCAGCAGGAACCAGATGCCTCCTCTTTTCCAAGCGGTGGTATCAGAAATACTTTTGAAGCCAGAGGTTATACGGCATGGGATCCTTCATCTCCGGCATTCATTATGGAAACAGCCTCAGGGAATGCAACACTTTGTATCCCTACCATATTTGTTTCCTATACAGGCGAAGCGCTTGACTATAAAGCGCCATTATTAAAAGCATTGGCCGCAGTAGATAAAGCCGCAGTAGCTGTCTGCGATTATTTTGATAAAGACATTACTAAGGTAACCGCTACTTTGGGGCCGGAGCAGGAATATTTCCTGGTAGATGAAGCATTGTTTAATGCTCGTCCCGATCTTATCATGGCAGGCCGTACGGTATTCGGACATTCACCTGCAAGAGGTCAGCAATTGGAAGATCACTATTTCGGATCTATACCTCCAAGGGTACATGATTTTATGGTGGACTTTGAAATCGAAGCAACCAAACTGGGTATACCGGTTAGAACCCGCCATAATGAAGTAGCTCCAAGTCAGTTTGAAGTGGCTCCTACTTTTGAAGAATGCAGTCTTTCCTGTGACCACAATCAGTTATTGATGGATCTGATGCACCGTGTTGCCATGAAGCATCACCTTAAAGTCTTGTTCCATGAAAAACCATTTGCAGGAATTAACGGTAGCGGTAAACACAACAACTGGTCTTTGAGCACCAATACAGGTAAAAATCTTCTTGGCCCCACCAGCAAGCCAAAAGAAAATTTAATATTCTTAACCTTCTTTGTTAATGTGATCAAAGCGGTACATGATTACGCGGATCTGCTTAGAGCAAGTATTGCATCTGCAGGTAATGATCACAGGCTGGGAGCCAACGAAGCACCTCCGGCAATCATGTCTGTCTTCGTCGGACAAACGCTTAGCGAGATGCTGAACGAATTAGAGAAGAATGGAAATATCAGGGTAGACAAAGGCGATAATGTATATATGAAATTAGGTATAAATAAAATACCTGAAATTCTATTGGATAATACCGATAGAAACAGAACTTCTCCATTTGCTTTCACAGGTAATAAATTTGAGTTCAGAGCAGTGGGCGGATCTGCTAATTGTGCCAACGCTATGACTGTTTTAAATACAATCGTGGCCGAGCAGCTTACACAGTTCAAAAAAGACGTAGACAAACAGATTGAAAAAGATGTGAAGAAGGAAGTGGCAATTATCAATGTGCTGAGAGATTATACCATTGCTTCCAAAAAGATCAGGTTTGAAGGTAATGGATATTCTGATGAGTGGGTGAAAGACGCAGAGAAGAGAGGTTTGTCTAATGTAAAGACAACTCCTGAAGCGCTGAACTTCTATCTTACAAAAAAGGCCAGAGATTTATTCAAGAAGCATGAAGTATATACTGAGCGTGAATTGGAAGCAAGGGTAGAGATCATGCATGAGCAATATGTAAAAAAGATTCAGATAGAAGGAAGGGTAATAGGGGATCTTGCTTTAAATCATATTATTCCGACAGCTATCGTTTATCAGAATAAGTTAATATCTAACGTAAAAGGCCTGAAAGATATAGGTCTGGAGAAAGAAGCCAAAACTGTAATCGATGCAATAAAAGATATGTCTAAGTATATTACTACTATTCAGACTGAAGTAGAGAATATGACAGAGGCAAGGAAGAAAGCGAATAAGATCGAACATGGAAGCGAAAGAGCTTTGGCATACTGCAATGAAGTGAAGCCGCACTTTGAAAAAATACGTTATGCCGTAGATAAACTTGAACTGCTCGTAGACGATGAGGACTGGCCGTTGGCAAAATACAGAGAAATGTTATTCCTGAGATAATCACTCTAAAAAAGCCCGGTCAGCAGCCGGGCTTTTTTTTGAGTATATTTATGGAATGAGAATACTCCTTCATGTATTTGTTATTGGATTATTTATTTTTGCTTTTACAGATTGTAAAAATAAGCTTCATAAAGGATTTTCTGCTTCGGAGTCAAAAAAGGTAAAAAAGAATAAAAGCAAATCCGATATTAATGATTGTGAAGTATTAGAGAAGAAAAGGAGTAAAAAAGAAAGGCAGGCGCCCAAAAAGAAAAAGAGCTTCAGCAAAGAAGAAAAATCAGGACTTCCTAAAGACAGTACAGATAAGCTGGTTGCAAAGAAGGATAGGCCTGGTCAGTTGCCGGAAAGTGAAATAAAAACAGAAAAGTCAGACTTTTCGATTTTTGTTAAAATAGGTTTAGCTTTTCTTTTAGCGCTGGCTGCAATCGGATTTGTTGTTACTATTGTGGTAGTGCTTTTGGTTTCAGTAGCGCTGAGTATTATTTTAATACCGTTGATTATTTCTTTTGCTTCGTTTCTAATAAGCGGGATAGGATTTCTTTTCCTCCAGTTCTATCAGACGCTTCAGAGAAGAAGAAAACGCAGAAAAAGAAGAAAGGAAGATAACAATGATGAAACAGATGAGGATGGAGAAAAATAATAAGTTTATCGTGAGTGAAAATTATCGGGGAGTGGCAGGGGGGCTTCTGATATTTACCGGGGCCATTCTTTTTTCATGTAAAGCTGTTCTGGTAAAACTTGCCTATCAGCATGAGGTAGATTCTGTCTCTCTTTTAATATTGAGAATGTTTTTTTCATTGCCTTTCTACATTGTCATATTGCTGGTTTATAATTATAAAAAGCCACAGCCAGGCATAAAGGGAAGTGACTGGCTGAAAATTATTTTTCTGGGAATAGTTGGATACTACCTTGCCAGTTATTTTGATTTTCAGGGACTGAAGTTTATCACTGCCGGCTTGGAAAGACTTATACTTTTTATTTATCCTACGCTGGTAGTGCTCATAGCCTCTTTTGTTTTTAAAAGACCTATACTCAAAAAACACATTATCGCATTGCTTATTACTTATTCAGGAATATTGCTGGCAGTGTGGAATGATGCAATGTCCAATCAGGCGCATGTTTTAATTGGAGGAGGGCTGATTTTTTTAAGTGCCTTGACCTATGCGATGTATCTTGTAGGAACAGAGAAGTTAATTCCCGTTTTAGGAACTATCCCTTTTACCGCTTATGCCATGATCGTTTCTACGGTGGCAGTGCTAATACATTATTTATTTCAGGATTATTCCAAAGTATTTGCGTTGGAGAGAGAAGTATATATGCTGGGGTTTATTATGGCAGTCTTTGCGACAGTAATTCCTTCTTTTTTTATTTCGGAAGGCATCAGGATGATTGGTTCAGGAACGGCAGCGATTATCGGAAGTGTTGGGCCGGTGTCCACCATTATATTGGCTTATATTTTTCTGGGTGAAAGCATTACCTTCACCCAGGTAATTGGAACATTATTGGTTTTAGCCGGAGTACTGATAGTAAGCCTTGATAAAAACTTTATTAGTTCAGTTTTATCAAAATTTAAGTCCTAAAGTTTTTTTCTCAGGAAATTTCAGATCCATTTTTTCGATGGCTTCTTTAATGGTTTTAGCTACCAGGTATTCTTTGTACCAGTTCTGATCCGCCGGTACTATAGTCCATGGGGTAGCGGAACAATGTTTAAAAATATCTTCGTAAGCAGCCATATATTCATCCCACTTTTTGGAGGTTTCCCAATCGCCATCATTATGTTTCCAGAATTTTTTTGGATCAGTTTTTCTTTCCTCCAGTCTTTGCAATTGTTCTTCTCGCGAAATGTGGAGGTAAAACTTCAGAATGGTTGTTCCGCTGTCTTTTAAAAGATCTTCAAAATGATTGATATGATCATATCGTTTTTTAATTACATCCATGCTGGCATATTTTTCTACTCTGGGAACAAGCACATCTTCATAATGTGATCTGTTGAAAATATGTATCATTCCTTTGGACGGCACATATTGATGAACTCGCCATAGAAAGTCATGATCTAATTCTTCTTCCGTTGGTTTTTTAAATGCTTTCACAAAACAGCCTAAAGGGTTTATGCCGCTGAATACCTTGCTCACCAATCCGTCTTTGCCCGATGCATCCAATCCCTGCAGAATAATAAGCAAGCTGTATTTGGATTGCGCATAAAGTATTTTCTGTAATTCATGAATTTTGCATGCATTGCTTTTGGTTTCTTCTTTCAAGGTTTCTTTTTCAAGTTCTTTGGGTGCGCGTGTGGATGTCTTATCTAGAATACTCATAATATTAAAAGTTTTAAAGTTAAAATGTTGTAAAGTTAAAAATCAATTCAACATTTATAATTCATAATTTAAAATTAAACCGCCATTGCTTTTCCGGCAATATATCCCGTCGTCCAGGCTGCCTGAAAATTAAATCCTCCGGTGATGCCGTCAATATCTAAAATTTCTCCTGCAAAGTACAGCCCTTTACATTTTTTACTTTCCATGGTGGAAAAATCAACATCTTTTAAGGAAACTCCACCGCATGTAACAAACTCTTCTTTAAAAGTTGTCTTACCTTTTACTTCTATACTGTTTCTAATCAGTTCTTCCAGGAGTTTATTTATTTTTTTATTCGGCATATCTCCCCATTTTATACCGTATTCAATTGTTGCAATTTCTGTTATTCTTTCCCATAGTCTCCGGGGAAGGTTAAAAAGTGGGTTGGATACCACAAATTTCTTTGGGTGTTCCGATTTATACTTTATAAAAACCTCTCTTAATTTTTCTTCATTAAATTCAGGAATCCAGTTTATAAATGCTTTAAAGTGATAATTGGACGAATGAAATGCCCTTGCTTCCCAGGCCGATAATCTTAAAATACATGGGCCGCTTAATCCCCAATGAGTAATTAAAACCGGTCCTGATTGTTCAGCCTTGCTCCCCAATATTTTCACAGATCCTTTTTCGATGGCAATTCCCTGCAGACCCTCAAACTTAGACTGCGGAATGTTAAAGGTAAACAGGGAAGGTACGGGAGAAATAATTTCATGATCGAAGCCTTTTATCCAATCGTAAGAATCTGCTTTGGAATATCCGCCTGCCGCGATCAGCACCTTATCAAAAAGCAATTCTTTATCGCTGACATACAAAATGAATTTGTCATTTTCTTTTTTTATTCTCAGAACAGGGGAGTTGAGTAAAATTTTTATTTTATTTTTTTCGGCCTCATGCAGAAAGCAATCAATGATGGTTTGAGAATTATTGCTCACAGGAAATATTCTTCCGTCTTCTTCTGTTTTTAATTGTACACCTTTTTGTTTAAACCACTCGGTTGTATGCTGGGTGGAAAAAACGGAAAAGGCATTTTTTAATTCTTTTGCGCCTCTGGGATAGTTTTTGATAAGCTCATTATTATTAAAGCATGCATGTGTTACATTGCACCTTCCTCCACCGGATACTTTTACTTTGGATAATAGCTTACTGCTCTTTTCTAAAATAGTAATCTCTGCTTCCTTATTGGCTTCTGCACAATTGATGGCTGCAAAAAAGCCTGCAGCGCCGCCGCCTATAATTCCCACTTTTATTTTCTTCATTCTGTAATTCTAAAATCAGACAAAAAATACTTATTTAATTTTTCAGATAAAAATAGGCTTGTAATTTTATTAATTTTCAATAATATAAGCCAGGGGCAATATGTAATAGGGCTTCAGGATATCGATAGCGCTATAAGTATAGACCCAAAAAATGCTTCAATATATTCCATTAAAGGCTGGAGTATGTTTCTTTCTTCAAATGCTATGGCAGCAAGCGCAGGCAATGATAATATTATTTTGGACAAGGCAGTGCTTGAAGAGTTGGATAAGGCAATAAAAGTGCAGTAAAGATTGGAATGCATATCTAGTAAAAGCGAGTGTATACACTCTTGCAGGCGAAAAAGAAAAGGGATGCATGAATCTTAAAATGGCGATAAAACTTGGAGCAAAAGTTATTAAGGTACAGGAAGAGTATGTGTGCAAGGGCAAAAGCCTAAAAGTGGGATGATTCCCGGTTTTGATATTTTCACCTGCCTGGAATTACCTGCTGTTTTTATCCCCGCAATATTAAACAGGGCAAATAATGAAATGAGAAAACTACAGATGAAGGTTTTTTGTTGTTGGTTGACGTGGATAAATACTTTCGACGAATGAAGACGTTGTTCCCTGGTCTGTAAAATAACTTTCACAGACCAACGGGGCAGGAAAGTGTTATAAATTAGATATTAAAAAAATCAGTAAGTATCTGTAATCATTGTTTTTGTTTTGTAAATTTAATGAGAATCTGAAATCAGCTAATGATACGCAGTTGAGTTTATCAATTTAGGTACCATAGATTATGAAAAACTCAAATGGTATACGACGGTGTTTCTAAACGTTATCTTTAAAATTTATTTATATAAAGCACATCAGGCCTAATGGATTTACAGGAACTTGCAAAACAGCTAAGAAAACCCGAAGGGGCCGCTGGTATTGAAATAGGTAGTTTCATGCAGAAAGGAAATGCGTATCAATATTCCCTTGTATATGAAGTATTATCACTTAGAGATCATGATAAAATTCTCGAAATAGGTTTTGGAAATGGATATCATATACCAGAGCTGATGAAAAAGGCTTCCGGAATGGAATATTACGGACTTGATTATTCTGATTTAATGGTGAACGAAGCTAAAAAGGTGATTGAAGATAATAAAGTGCAAAATGTGGAAGTAATCTGCGGAAATATTTCTGCTATGCCTTTCGGAGAAAACTCATTCGATAAAATTTTTACAGTGAATACCGTTTATTTCTGGGAGAAACCTTTGGAGAATGCAAAGGAAGCTTTGCGTATTCTTAAGCCAGGAGGGAGTTTTATTGTTTCGTTCAGGCCCAAACACATCATGAACAAGCTGGAAGTTACCAATTACGGTTTTAAAAAGTATGAAGCAGAAGATTTAAAAGATTTACTTCAGTCTGCAGGATTTAAAAATATCCAGTCCAAATACAGAGAAGAGCCGCCTGTTATGCGCAACGATGTTGAGTTGATTCTGGGAAGCTGTAGCATGTCGGCGCAGAAATAAGTCATAGAATTTTATTTCTTTTTTTTTCTAATATCTAATATCTAATATCTAACCTCTATCTTATTGATTAGGAACCATTTTTATATTCTTATTCTTCTCCTCAAACCCCTGGTCATAGGTAATATCAATATCTTCATAGTCCATTTTATAATTTTCAGCTTCGACGGTCATCAGGTAATCTCTTCCTTCCATGAAAATGATGATATATTTTCCTGTAGCGCTGTTGGAATTATATACTCCAATTAATTCACCAGATTTACTGTCATAAACTTTGATAGTTGC
>JAIERY010000117.1 GCA_019746425.1 Cytophagaceae bacterium | reverse complement strand
CAATTAAGTTTTATGAATTCATTTTCGCTTTTCTGAGAAAGTCTGGCAATGTCAATTTTTGAAATATTATTTGCTTCTGCCAGGTGATAAAAAATATAAGCGCTTAACACTTCAATCGCTGCCGAGGAAGACAAACCTGATCCATCCGGAAGGTTACTGGAAAATAATATATCACATCCCGGTACCTGATGATCCATGGAAATATAATGGAGCAGACCTTTGGGATAATTTCCCCACCCATCTTTCACATCGTACTTAACCGGGTTATCCAGATTTACTTTTATTTCACCGCTCATATTGAGGGATCTCATTCTCACGGTACGTGTATTATTTTTTCTGACCCAGGCGGTAATTCCAATTGTTAATGCGGCGGGAAAAACAAGTCCCCCGTTATAATCGATGTGTTCACCGATCAAATTCACTCTGCCCGGACAAAAGAATTTTTGTATGCTTCCGCCTAAGCCAAAATACTCCTGAAACAGTCCTATTTCCATATTATTTTGTTACATACTTGTTCAATGCCTGCCTGAGTTCTTCAGCAGTTTCTTCTACAGCACGGGTATTTGCAGCAGCCCACGCACCCATTTCGGAACTGGCATAATATTTTACCCTCTTCCCATCTCTAAGCACCGGATAAAACTCTATATGAAAATTAAAATATAGATGAGTGTCTTTATACTCCGGTGAATGTACCGGAGCCTGATGCACGCACATCATATATGGAAATGGTCTGTCAAAAAGATTATCTAATGCTCCGGTAATATTTTTCAAAGCCACCGCGAGATCCTTTTGTTCTGCCTCCTCAAAATCTGTAAAAGAACTCCGCTGATTTTTTGCCACAATAAATACACCATACGGATAATCTGTAAAAAAGGGAATGTATGCTATAAAGGAATCATTCTCAAAAATCACTCTCTCTCCAAAATTCTTTTCCTGTTTATTCATGTCAAGAAGCATACTTTTTCCGGTCTGCGCATAATATTCTTTGCAGGAATCCAACTCAAGCTTAAGCTTCAAAGGGATAAAAGGATATCCATAAATCTGTCCGTGCGGATGCGGCATGGTCACTCCTACTTCTTCTCCCCTGTTCTCGAAAATAAAAATATATTTTATTTTGTCGTCCTTAGAAATTTCATTTGTTCGCTTCACCCATAAATTCACCAGTTTATGAATGTGTTCTGAAGAAAGTTCAGGAAGAGAAATATGGTGATCCGGAGAATAAAGTATTACCTCACAAAGTCCATAATTACCTTCTGCCTGATAAATTCCAGACCCTTCTACATCAGGTTTTGCAGGGGTCTTTAATAAAGTGGGGAAATCATTTGGATAGGTTAACACATCATAATTGTCAGGGACTTTTCCTGAGCCCGGACAAAAAGGACACCAGTCTTTAGGCATAGTAGGTCTTTCCTGCCGGTTGGAAGCCACCATGGTATAGGTTCTGAGCAAAGGATTCCAGCGTAATTCTGACATAGGAAAAATTTGTAAGGTAATATAAGATTTTTTTGGAAAGGAGAAATATACTTTTAATAATATTATTTAATATTATTGGCAGAGTGAGATTATTTCATGGTTAATTCTCATAGAGAATAATTATACTCTTTCAAATAAATTAATAAATTTGATTGAACTACTACCAGTATGGGACAAATAAAAACACCTCAACAAACTGCTGATTACTATTGCGAACTCGCGATAAAGTATGCGACCGGTTTTGGGAAAGAGCTTAACTATTCTGAAGAAAGTATAAAGGACGTGGAAGGTATACTGGGTTATTATTCAGAAGATCTGCATCCCGGGTTTTTCAAAAAAATAATGCGCGGGATTTTAAAAGAAAATCCTTCTGATGCACAGATCTCCTCTATGGCAATCGTATGGGGAAGTTACATAGGAGAAGTATTTAAAAGACATGCAGGAGCATCCTGTGAATGGGCAGTAGAAAATGTTTTTGGCGAGGGAGAGATTCTCCATCTGAAAGCAGGAGACTCCCGTTTATTTCCTATTGAAAAAGCCTATAAAAGACTCGTGAATGGAACTGAAGATAATGTATGGTCATTCTACACTGTTTTTAAAGAAAAAATTAAAGAAACAGTTTAGCTAAACTGACTGTTAAAATTTAAAGTTATCTAGCTTAATGGGTCAAACACTTTGTCAGTGGCAAGTCCCCTACATATTTCATGTTTGAATATTCTGATCCGCTTCCTGGCCAGAAGAGATGTGCCTACCCTATCAAAAGAGCGGCTTCAGTCAAAATTCAATATCCCGCAAACTGATTTACTGATTTTACTTGGCAACAGCAGTTTGTATGTAGCCAGCCAGGCAGCAGAAGCATATAAAAAAGGACTATCCAAAGAATTAATGATATGCGGAGGTATCGGACACTCGACCAAATACCTCGCAGAGAATGTCAAAAAACATCCGCAATACAGAAATATAGAAACGGAAAACAGACCTGAAGCAGAGATCCTGAAGGATATTTTTATTCAACACTGTAATATACCTCAAGAAAAAATCCTGATGGAAAATCAATCCACTAATTGCGGGGCAAATGCAATGGAAGCATTGAAAGTATTAAATCAATATAACATACACCCTCAAAGCATACTTCTGCTACAGGATCCGGTATTACAATTACGCTCACTGGCTTCATTCCAAAAAACATGGCAAGGTAGAAATATTCAATTTATAAGTTATGCCTGTTTTATTCCCGAAGTAAAGCTTGAAAAAGACATCATCACCTATACCAATACCGCCCATCAGGAATTTTGTGATATGGAAAGATTTCTTTCATTGGTGATGGGAGAAATTCCAAGACTTAGAAATGATAAAAAAGGATATGGACCCAAGGGAAAAAATTTTATCTCGGAAGTAAATATTCCCCAGGAAGTGAATGAAGCTTATAAGGAATTGGAAAAAGTTTTTAAAGAGTTCATCAGACCTTAAAAATTTCAGTGAAGATCTATTATTTAAATCCCAAGCGAATCTTTATTAGAAAGACAAGTCTCCTTTAGGGCATAGCCTTCAAGGTTAATGAGAAATTTTATTAAAAATGAAAACCACAGAGAAATCCAGGAGATAAAAAAGAGCGCACAGAGCCGTTTCTCTGTATTCTCTCTGTAGAAACTCTGCGTTCTCTGTGGTTAAAAAGCTTAGCCTGACGTATATGGGATTTAGGGGTGAACAAAACAATACAAAACCTCTCTCTCCCAAGGAGCCCTTTGAGTCGAAGGAGTCCACTCCAAAGGAATCCTTGGGAGTGGACAGACATGACCATGGTTCCGAAAGCTTTCGGAACCGTGGTTTTTTCAGGAACAATAAAAAAGCCCTTCATTCCTGAAGGGCTTGAGGTCTCGAGCGGATTCGAACCGCTGTAAAAGGTTTTGCAGACCTCTGCCTAGCCGCTCGGCCACGAGACCTTATTCTGCAAACTTAAAAATCTTTTGATTATTAAAAAAAAGATAACAAGATAATGCCCTCAGCGAGGACATTATCTTTTACCTTTTGTTATTCTTCGTTCGCTTCAGAATCTTCAGATTTCTTAGCCTTCTTTGGCTTAGCTTCCTTCTTCTCTGTCGCTTCTTTCTCTTCTTTTTCTTTCTTATCGCCTGAAGCTTTCAAATTAGACAATGCTTCGATATCACCAAGAGTGGTTTTTTCCGCATCGCTCGCTTTGGGAGCCTTAGTAGTTTTAGCAGCAGGCTTTTTCTTAACCTCTTTTGCTTCTTCAGCTACTTCTGAATGCATTTTGGTATGAGAAAGAATGATCTTCTTCTCATCTTTGCTAAACTCAAGCACTTTAAAATCAAGACTTTCACCTACTTCTGCAAGTTTTCCGTCTTCTTTTACCAAATGTTTGATTCCGGCAAATCCTTCTACACCATAAGGAAGCTCTATTAAAGCACCTTTATCGTTCTTGGAATTGATAGTACCTTTATGAGTAGAACCTGCTGTGAAGATATTCTCAAATGTATTCCATGGATTTTCTTCCAGTTGCTTATGTCCTAATGCCAGTCTTCTGTTTTCTGCATCAAGCTCAAGCACTACTACGTTTAATTTATCACCGATCTTTGTGAATTCAGAAGGATGTTTAATCTTCTTAGTCCAGCTCAGATCAGATACGTGAACAAGACCATCGATACCTTCTTCCAATTCGATAAAGAGACCGAAGTTGGTAAGGTTTCTTACAATACCATTATGTTTTGTATTCACTGCATATTTTGTAAGAACATCCTGTTTTGTCCATGGATCTTCTGTAAGCTGCTTAATACCTAAAGACATTTTTCTTTCATCTCTGTCAAGCGTTAAAACAACTGCCTGAAGTTCATCGCCTACTTTGATGAAATCCTGTGGATTTCTCAAATGCTGAGACCAAGACATTTCAGAAACGTGAATCAGACCTTCTACACCAGGCATAATTTCAAGGAATGCTCCATAGTCAGCTACGTTAACAATCTTTCCTTTTACTTTAGAACCAACCTGGATATCTGCAGCCAGTGAATCCCATGGATGAGGAGTAAGTTGTTTCATACCAAGAGAAATTCTCTTCTTCTCATCATCAAAGTCAAGAACAACCACATTCACTTTCTGATCAAGTTTCAATACTTCTTCAGGGTGATTGATTCTGCCCCATGAAATATCTGTGATATGAAGTAATCCGTCAACGCCACCAAGATCAATGAATACTCCGAAGTTTGTCATATTCTTGATAACTCCTTCAAGTACCTGCCCTTTCTCAAGGTTGTTAAGGATTTCTGCTTTTTGTTTTTCAATATCTTTCTCAATAAGGACTTTGTGAGATACTACCACGTTATCATTAGTGTAGTTGATCTTCACAACTTTAACCTCCATTTTCTTACCTACAAAAATATCGAAGTCTCTGATAGGTTTCACATCGATCTGTGAACCCGGAAGGAATGCTTCAACACCGTAGATATCTACGATCAATCCCCCTTTAGTTCTTCTCTTCACAAATCCTTCGATCACAAGATCTCCGTCAAGCGCCTTCTGGATATTATCCCATGCTTTAACGATTTTTGCTTTTCTTCTTGAAAGAATAAGTTGTCCGTTCACATCTTCCTGGTCTTCCACATAAACTTCCACATCATCTCCTACTTTCAGGTTTTCCATATCACGGAATTCAGACAATGGAATCAAGCCGTCTGATTTAAAACCGATATTAAGTATGACATCTCTGTCTGTAATACCTACTACCGTTCCTGATACAACTTCTTTTTCATTTACTTCTGTAAGAGTATTCTCATACAGTTTTTCAAGGTCAGCCCTCTGTTTTTCAGAATAATCAGAACCAAACCCTTTTTTACCGGTGCTGTCCCAGTTGAAATCTTCGTTACCTTTTGACATTATAAATTTGCTCTCTTATACATCAGCCCTTAGAGCAATCGGACTGAAATTTGGTTTAACATTAAATTAATCTTATTTCCATTCAAAGAATGGGAGGGCAAAGGTAGAGGAAAAAACGATAAAATCTAAGCGAAAAGGCGTTTTATTGAATGTAATTTGTGGCTATAATCCTGCATTTCTGCATTAAAAATACCTTTTTCATCAAGCATATCGATGCGCACCTTACCTGAAGCATGTATAATGCGTCCTTTTTCAAGGATAATGCCTACATGCATTACTTTACCCTGTTCGTTGACAAAGTATGCAAGATCACCCGGCTGGACGTCTTTAAATTGAATACTTTTACCAATCTGAGCTTGCTGATAAGCATCGCGGGGTAATTTATGTCCGGCAAACTTATATACCTGCTGCACAAAACCCGAACAGTCTATACCGAAATGAGATTTTCCTCCCCACATATAAGGTGAATGAAGATAAAATGAAGCTATTTTCTCAAGAAATTTAAAATCATTGCTTTTTTTGGGATAGAGTACGGCACCTTCAAGTTTGAAGACTTCATTCTCCAGGATAATAGTCCCGTTTTTATAAAAAGGCAGGCTTGTACCATAAAGAATCGGGAAAAAAGTTTTCTCTCCTTTTACAAGACCTATCAGTTCTTTGGACAAAGGAAAATCTGTATTGCCGACCAGGTCAAAAAAATCTTTTGAAATGGATTTATATTGTTTATAGTCTATCCAGCCAAGGTAATTATCATAGGCGATCTGAATATAAAGCCAATGTTCATCCTGAGATTTTTTAAGAATGGTAAAAGCATCTCCAAACAGCAGTTGTGTTCCGAGTTCTGCTTTATCGGAAGGCTCCATACGTACGGGAGCGATACTTATATTACAAATGCCGTAGTCACTCATATAATTTTAGTGCTGAGAGATAAGTGCAGAGTGCTGAGAACTCATTACTTAGCACTCTGCACTTATCTCATTATTAGTTATTCAAAACCCCTATCCATCTCCCTCTTAACGTCTCTCTCCTTAATTGTATCTCTTTTATCGTGTATCTTTTTTCCTTTGGCGAGCGCGATTTCCAGCTTTGCCAGACCACGGTCATTGATAAACATCTTTATTGGAATAATTGTCAGTCCTTTCTCTTCTGAATTTCCTTCCAGTTTACTGAGTTCTTTTTTTTGCAGCAACAACTTTCTTTCGCGCAGGGGATCATGATTATTATAGTTGCCTTCATTGTATTTCGCAATATGCATTCCCCTGATATATAATTCTCCATTGTGAAAAAAACAATACCCTTCCTGCAGATTTACATTTCCCTGGCGCACCGATTTTATCTCAGTACCTGTCAATTGAATACCTGCAATGTAAGTGTCAATAAACTGGTACTCGAAGGAGGCCTTTTTATTTTTTATGCTAATGTCGTTGCTGAATTTTTCTTTTGCCATATTTCAAATTACGAATTACGAGTGACGAATGACGAGTAATATTCGTAGCTCGTCACTCGTACTTCGTCGCTCTAAAATGTCATTCTCGGATCTGGGTTTGCTTCCTGCGTTGCAAATTCTCCTGCAAGATACTTATAATGTGCAGCCATTGCTATCATTGCGGCATTATCCGTGCAATACTCAAATTTGGGAATGAATATCTTCCAGCCTCTTTCCGACCCTTCTTTTTCCAACGTATTTCTTAATCCCGAATTAGCGGAAACCCCTCCGGCTATCGCTATTTCCTTTATACCTGTCTGCTCTGCCGCTTTCCTTAATTTTTTCATCAATATTTCTATTAATGTAAACTGTATACTCGCACAAATGTCGGAAAGATTTTTCGAAATAAACTCAGCATTACCTTTAGTCTGGTCTCTGAGAAAGTACAGGAATGCTGTTTTTATCCCGCTGAAAGAAAAATCCAGTCCAGGAGTATCTACCGGTGGAAATTTAAATGCATGGATATTACCCTCTCTTGCGTATTTATCTATCAAAGGTCCGCCCGGATAAGGAAGCCCTAAGAGCTTAGCCGTTTTATCAAAGGCCTCTCCTACAGCATCATCCTGCGTTTCTCCTATAATTTCCATATCAAGAAAATCCTTGACAAGCACTATCTGAGTATGTCCTCCGCTCACTGTAAGACAAAGAAAAGGGAAAACAGGTTTAGGATCGCCGATAAAATGAGATAATATATGGGCCTGCATGTGATTTACTTCAATCACCGGTATTCCCAGTCCGGCTGCCAGCGCTTTACCAAAAGACACCCCAACTAATAAAGATCCTAACAGGCCCGGTCCCTTCGTAAAAGCAACGGCATTTAGCATAGATTTTGTTATATTTGCTTTAGACAGGGCTTCATGTACCACCGGAACAATGTTCTTCTGATGATCCCTGGATGCTAATTCGGGAACTATTCCCCCATATTTTCGGTGTATATCCTGAGTAGCAATAACATTGGTAAGGATACGTCCGTTTTTTATTACTGCGGCGGCGGTTTCATCGCAGGAAGACTCGATAGCTAATAAGGTTAAATCCATAACTTGAGCCAAATAAAGAATTTTACAAGAAAATTCATAAAGGGAACCTTAAAATTCATCCTTTATACCTTCGTAATACTTTTATTACTTTTGGGCGGGATCATTATAGCCCTGCAGTTTCCATCTGTTCAGACCAGGGCAGCCAATAAAGCCGCAAGCTATTTATCAGAAACATTAGGTTTTCCCATTGCGGTAGAAACCGTTGATATTGACTGGTTTGATGAAGTGGTGCTTGAAGGAGTAAGTGTCCATGATCCTCAAAAAGGGAAAATGATTTACCTGAAAGAAGCCGTTGTTGATTTTGAAATCACTTCTTTTTATAAAGCCAAGTTCAATATCGATGAAATTATTTTAAGAAACGGCAGGGTAAACATGGTGAAGTATTCGGATGGCACCCTTAATATGACAGAGTTCATCGAGGCGATCCGGAATATGTCTGCTCCCCCCAAAGATAAAAAACGCAAGCCTGTCCCTTTCACACTCGATGAAGTAAAGCTGGACAACATGTATTACAGCT
>JAIERY010000226.1 GCA_019746425.1 Cytophagaceae bacterium | reverse complement strand
GATTCTGATTTTCTGTCATTTGTCATTCTCTCAGTCTGATACCATCAAAATTGCGGATGAAATAAAATTCATCAAAAAGCTGCACGATTTCGGAGATGTGACTGAAGGAGATTCTGTAAAATATGTTTTTAAATTTCAGAATGTGGGAGACCGTCCATTAAAAATTAACGGACTTGTTACTACCTGTTCCTGTACTGGAGCAGTAAGTGATACGGCTAAAGTATATAAGCCGGGAGATACAGGAGAAATCACCGTAGGATATGGATCTAAAGGTAAGTCGGGAATTATTCAAAAGCAGGTAGCTGTTTTTTACGGAGCGAATGCCGAAGAGAGAAAAGTCGCGATGATATCCATAAGATTGAATGTCTTGCCTAAGAAGAAAAAATAGCTACTCGTCTGACGACTTTGAGTCGTCTGACGAGTAAAATCGTCACTCTAAAAAGCTTTTGCAATACCCCAGGCCATGAGCACCCAACCGATTATCAATAGCAATCCACCGATAGGAGTAACAGCTCCCCATTTTCCAACATTGGTGAGGCAAAGTATATAGAGCGAACCTGAGAAAATAATGACTCCTCCTATGAAGCACCAGCCTGCATAGTCTAATAATTTGTGCTGAAACTTAAATAAAAGCAACCCTAGCGCAAGCAATGCAAAAGTATGGTAGAACTGATATTTCACCGCCGTTTCAAATACATCCGATCTCCCAATCTTTGCCAGATGATCTTTTAATTTATGCGCTCCGAAAGCACCGATCATTACGCTTAAAGCGCCAAGAACAGCTGAAATAATTAGAAATAGTTTTTGCATAATAATAGCTAAGGCCTAAAGCTAAAGGCTAAACGCGAAAAAAATAAATATATTATAAAGATTTTATGCCTTAAGCTTTTCGCTTTCAGCTTCTCTTTCCAAATATCGCACTTCCCACTCTTACCATTGTACTTCCTTCTTCGATGGCAATTTTATAATCGCTGCTCATGCCCATCGATAATTCTTTCATTTCTACGTTTGATTTTTTTATTCCCTTGCATTCCTCAAAAAAAGCTTTCAGGCTTTTAAATTCTTTTCTTACTTTATTTTCATCCTCTGAATTGCTTGCCATGCCCATCATCCCCACAATCCTGATATTTTTTAACTGGTCCAGTTCAGGTGATTCTATTAAAGTTTTTGCTTCTTCAAAAGACAAACCAAATTTAGTTTCTTCGCTGGCTATAAATATCTGTAACAGGCAGTTAATGGTCCGGTTATTTTTTTCTGCCTGCTTGTTTATCTCTGTCAGCAGTTTCATGCTGTCCACAGAATGGATCAGGTAAATAAAAGGAGCAATGTATTTTACTTTATTGCTCTGCAGGTGTCCGATTAAATGCCATTCAATATCTTTTGGCAAAGCCTCATATTTCGGTACCAGTTCCTGCACTTTGTTCTCTCCGAAAACTTTCAGACCTAGTTGGTAAGCTTCCAGAATAATACCAGCCGGGTAAGTTTTACTTACAGCAATCAATTTGCAGTCAGAACCTTGCAATTCCGTCTCAAAATTTCTGATATTTGATTCTAATCCCATAGATAATATTGGGTTCTTATGAAGTTTTATTCGTATTTTCGGGTACTTTTTGTAAATTAAGTAAGATAAATTCGATTTTTAAAAAAATAAATATACTCTATGCCATTTCTGGGTACACTGCTGAACAAGGGCATAAAACTCACTCAGGTAATTGAACAGGAAACCAAGCCTCCTTTTGCACTTCAGAAAAAAGAGCTCAAAAAATTACTGAAGAAAGCCAAAGGGACAAAAATCGGGAAGAAGTATGACTTTGATTCCATTCTAAAAAACTTCAAAAAATCTCAGGGAAAAGAATTTTATAAATTATATCAGCAGCAGGTACCTGTTTATAACTATAATAAAATTTTCAGCGAGTGGTGGCATAAAGCAAAAGAAGGAGAGAAAGATGTTGCCTGGCCTGGCCTGGTAAAATATTTTGCACTGAGCTCGGGAACTTCCGAAGCTTCTTCCAAATACATTCCTCTTACCAAAGATATGATCAAGTCTAATAAAAAGACGAGCATCAGACAGATTTTATCTCTTCGCAATTACAAACTTCCTGATAAAATTTTTGAAAAAGGAATCCTGATGGTAGGAGGGAGCACACACCTGAATAAAAACGGGCATTATTTTGAAGGCGATCTGAGTGGTATACAGGCGAGCAAAATCCCTTTCTGGTTCCATCTGTTCTATAAACCTGGAAAAAAAATTGCCAAGACACGCGACTGGAATAAAAAGCTGGAAGAAATCACCAACAGAGCACCGAAATGGGATATTGGTATTATTGTAGGGGTGCCTGCGTGGATACAGATTGTGATGGAAAAGATCATCACGAAGTATAACGCAAAAACCATTCACGATGTATGGCCCAACTTGTTGATCTATACACACGGGGGCGTTTCATTTGACCCATACCGAAAAGGCTTTGAACAATTATTAGGCAAGCCATTGATCTATATAGAAACTTACCTGGCATCCGAAGGCTTTATTGCTTTTCAGGATAAGCCCAATAAAAGATGCATGAAACTGGTGCTCAACAACGGGATCTTTTTAGAATTTATTCCTTTCAATGAAAATAATTTTGACTCAGATGGCGAAGTAGCAGCTAATCCGGAAACTATTATGATTGATGAAGTAAAAGAGGGCGTTGATTATGCAATTCTTCTTTCTACCAATGCCGGAACCTGGAGATATCTGATAGGCGATGTGATTAAATTTGTTTCCAAGGCTGAAAGTGAAATTATTATTACCGGCAGAACCAAGCATTTCTTAAGCCTTTGCGGAGAACATTTATCGGTGGATAATATGAACAGGGCAGTGGAAATGGTGTCACGAGAGCTGAATATTTCAATTAAAGAATTTACGGTTGCCGGAATCAATTATGAGACTTTATTTGCACACCAATGGTTTGTGGGGACAGATGATAAAGTAGATCCTGAAAAGCTCAGAAATCTTATAGACCAGAAATTAATGGAACTGAATGATGATTATAAAGTGGAAAGATCTGCGGCGTTGAAAAATGTTCTGATACAGGTTCTGCCCACTTCGGTTTTTTATAACTGGATGAAAATGAAAGGAAAAGAGGGCGGACAGAACAAGTTTCCAAGGGTTATGAAGAAGGGAATGTTTGAAGAATGGCAGCAATTTATAAACAATGAGGGATTTTAACGATTTAATAAATAATGTTATATCCATTATTGAGCGGCATAGGCGCTGGCTTGATTTTGACCATTCTGCCGGGAACGGTATTTTTTGGACTTATCCAGACCAGTATTCAAAAAGGCTTTAAATACGGGGGCATGTACGCCCTGGGAGTAGCCTGCAGTGACCTGCTTTGTATCCTTTTATCTTATTATGTTATCTCCGGTGTTTTGGAAAATAAGGTATTCCAGAATGTCGTAGCCATCAGCGGGGGAGTGTTAATGTGTATATTCGGTATGTTTTATTTTTTTAAGCCTTCTGAAAAAACAGTTCCGCTTAATCCTATGCAGGAAGAAACCAGGAAAGGAAATTTTATCTTAAAAGGTTTCTTACTCAATATCTTTAACCCGGTGGTGCTTTTTTATTGGGTCGGACTTGTAAGTATTGTGAGTGTGAAGTATGATAATAAGCAAATACTGGTTTTTACCTTCTTTGCAGCGCTCGTTCTTACCATTTTGATGGTAGATATTCTTAAATCCTATATCGCCAACCGCATTAAATATTTTTTCACCAACAAAAGAATGACTGCCTTGAATAAGATCCTTGGTATATTATTTTTCAGCGGCGGAGTGAAACTGATGTTTGATGCCTATGTGGGGAATAGCTTCTTTTAAATTCCAAATAGCAAATACCAAATCTCAAAATAGAAGAACAAATAGTAAAGTTTTGGAATTTATTATTTGAATTTTGGAATTTCAATCCTCCAGCGCATTACTCAAAAAAGTAACTTTCAGCAGCAGCCAGAAAAGAAAAAATATAATTGCCCAGATCAGGTATATCTGGTAAAAGTCTTCCGTGTTTCTGAATCTTGTTTCTTTTATCTCTCCTTTTTCAAATCTATCTATCATACGGAAAATATCTTTTAAAGCTGATATATTGGATGCCCGAAAAAATTTCCCTTCTGCGGCTTCAGCAATTTTTCTTAAAGTACTTTCATTTAAAGATGTTTCAATAAGGTTATTGCCATAAAGCGCCATTCCGTCTTTTCCTATTCCTATCGAGTACACTTTTATTCCATAGGCATGTGCCAGTTTTGCGCTCATAACAGGATCTAAACTTCCTGCTGTATTGTCACCATCGCTTAACAGGATCATGACCTTTGTTTTGTTTTTGGAATCTCTCAATCTGTTGATGCCTACACCCAGCGCGTCACCCAGCGCCGTACCCGAAGAATGGATCATGTCTGATTTGATATCATGAATAAAAGTATGGAGTAGTTCATAATCTGTAGTGAGCGGAGCCAGGGAATAGGCTTCTCCTGCAAATACGATAAGACCTATTTTATCAGTTGTTCTTCCTTTTATAAAATCCCTCGCGACATTTTTTGCGGATTCCAGTCTGTTTGGTTTGAAATCTTCCAGTAACATAGATTCTGAAATATCCATCAGTATCATGATATCTATTCCCTGCGATACCTGCTCTACATTGTCCTGTATTTTCTGCGGTCTTGCCAGTGACATGAGGATAAGGCATTCAAACAACACCATAAAAATATATGGAACGAAGCGCAGCAATCCGATAAGATCCCAGCGCTTTATGTCTTTATTCAATAAAGCAATATCAAATTTCTGTCTGAACCGGAAATAAAAAGCCCATCGAAGTAATAGTAAAAAGGGAATGACAGGAAGTAAATAAAGAAAGAAAATATTTTCCCAGTGAAACTGCCTGAGCGTAGATGGATAAAACCACTCCAAAGAAAACCAATCAGCATATTCCGGACTAATATCAATCATTCAGTATCTCCCTTTTTCTTTTGTAATAAGTTCTGTTGGAAAATCTTTTCAGGGTTGACAAAGCTTTGTCTGCTTCCTGCGTAATGAGTCCGCCGTAGATGGCGCGGTCAATAATATTTAAGCTGTGTTTCAGGTCTTCTTTATTGTAAAGATTAATAATTTCTGTAGTAGTATAGGTATTGATAGGAATATTTTCCAGCCTGGTCAGATATGATTTCCACAACGTGAGCGCCTGCTCTATCGCCAGGGTTTTATCCGAATGGGAAAAATTATTAAGCGCTTTCTGAAAGTTTCTTATGAAGTGCATATGATCGGCGCGGATTTTATAAAGCCGGTACCTGCGTTTGATAGTTTTTCCGAACAGGAAGAAAATGATAAAGCCAATAACCAGGCATACCGCTAAGTAAAAGAGAATGTATGGATAATTAATTTCTAAAGGAACCTTATTATATGCTGTCTGCTCCTTGATGGTAAGAAGAGAAGGTATACCGGAAATATATTCTTTCAATCCGATAGAATCTTTTTTGCTGTAGATCGCAATGCTATCATTATCAGAAAAAACATAGACAGGCAAGGCCAGGCTTTGCGCCGGCTCCAGCTCAAAAGTCCTTAGGATAAATATAGCGCTGTCAAGACTGCTGTTGTTGTTTGTAGCAGTAGGATAATATTCTTTTGCAATTAACTCAAAGGGATAATAATTAAAAGAAGAGTCAGGGAATAATATCTGCAGTCCGGCATCATGTTTCACCGACAGGCTGTACTTTATGGATTGACCAAGCTTGGCAGAATCTGAAAGGAAACGGCCTACCGGCTCTATGCTGTCGGCATAGGCATGGAAAGAAAAGAGAAATGTATATAAAATAAAAACTGTTCTCAGCATCCTTAACCTCGCTTCGACTTGTTTCTGATCTTAAATAACTGTATAAGTTTGGAAACATACTCTTCATGCGTATCTATCCACAGATAGTTGGCATTATATTTCCTGCAAAGATTTTGCAGTGATTGTTTTTTTAGCTGGAAGCTGGCGTTGATCTTATCTCTGAATTTTCCTGAGGAAGAGTTCACCCAGATAGTGCTTTTACTTTCTTTGTCATACAAAGGAATGATACCCATTTTTGGGAAATTAAATTCCCTGCTGTCGGATAAGTGAATTACTACTAGGTCATGCTTCTGTGAAATGGCAATAAGATTCTGCTCGTAATTCTCATCAATAAAATCGGAGATGATGATCACTATACTTTTTCTTTTTAACAGGCTCATGGTAAACCTGAGCGATTTGTTAAGATCTGTGCGTATGGATTGTGGCTTCAGCTTGAACAGGCTGTAGATGATATCATATCCATGCTTGATGCCCTTATCGGGTTTAATGTACAATTCCTTCAGGTCGCTGAAGCAGATCAGCCCAACATTCCCTGATTCTTTTACCGCGGATAGTGTAAGCACTGAACATATTTCTTTTCCGATATCAATTTTTCTTTGTTCGAAGGTTCCTATTTCCTGGGAGGCGCTCACATCGATCAGGAAAAAAACGTTCTGCTCTTTTTCCTCCTTGAAGGTTTTAACGAAAGTGCCATGTCCTTTGGCCGTTACGTTCCAGTCTATGCTGCGGACATCGTCTCCATACTGATAAGCTCTTACCTCGGCAAACTCCAGGCCCGATCCTTTGAAGACCGAGTTGTAATCTCCCTGCATGCGGGTATTGATCGCTTTTCTGATCTTAATCTCAATCTTTTTTAATTTATTGATGATGTCCTTCATTTAAGCTTATCTTAATTATAAAAATTAATGTAAAATAAGTAATTTTCGCCGATGAAGAAATCTTTTTTCATATTCCTTATCTGCCTGACTGCCTGTATCAAAGAGGAAAAGGCTCCGGCGGGAACCATTCCCCAGGACAGCATGGCGCATATCATTACCGATATTCTTATTTCTGAATCAAAAGTAGCTTCACAAAACTATCCGGTTGATTCCTCTTATTTTTATTATGAGGTATATAAGCGAAGGACTTATAAAAAGTACAATATCTCTACAGAGCGTTTTCAGAAGAGCATGGAATACTACATGCGAAACACCAAAGAGTATGATAAGATCATGGAAGTAGTGATCGATTCACTGGGGTTGAAGGAGAGCAGGGGGAGGTTGGATTAGTGTCCCCTTTGTCATCCTGAGCGTAGCGAAGGATCTTGTTGATTAAAATACTATTTTATAGGTTTTCAAGAGAAGTGATTAAATGGCAATATTTCTTTTTTATTTTTTTTTCTGCCAATGTCCAACGAGGTTCCTACTGAATGACAATGGGCAAACGTCCGCTCTTGTCATTCAGAAGGAATCTTGTCTATTGATAACTTCTCGGGTTGCATTTATGCCGTAAGGATTAATGGCAGTTTAATTTACTTTTCTACTGATTCATTCTTGATGGCTTTTTTTTTACAAGGAAAAGCTTTATCCCTCAATTTCTCCATAAAATGTTCTTCTTCTCTTAATTGCTCCTGCCTCTTCTTTTCCTTATAAAAATATTCCTGGTATTTAAGGTCAGTGTCTATTTGATTTTCTTTGCGATAGCCATTGTTTACAACTTTCAATATTCTTTTGATGTCTGCTAAAGTTGTTTCCCTCAAAGTAAGAGAGACTTTTTTGGTGGTGATGGTTTCAAAACTTTCCAGGGCTATAAAAGGCTTTTCTCCTTTATACCCTATGGCAAGGGCCAAAGCAGGTTTTCTTTTAGGGATAATCATTGATTTTTCTGCTTCATTACCTACATAGAAATTTTCATTGTCAGAGGTATTGAGCCTGTAAATGCTTTGAATATTTGTATAGACAACATACGTATATAATTGATCAAATGATTTTCCATCTTTTACTAAATATTCCAGTGTATTTGTTTCCCAATCTTTTGGAAGTATGCCTTTATCTACATTTATCCACCCATTATCACTCCATTCAAAGCCATAGGTTTCCATTCTGTACTTCTCTCTTTTCCATAAGACTTTTCTATATTCATCAGCCACTTTTTCCACTTCTTTATTTTTATTTTCCAACTGCTTCAGGTATTTATTCTTAGTGTTTTCCAGTTGCTCTTTTACCTGCTTTAACCTTTTTTCATAATAAGCTTTTAAAATACTCGCATACTTATCTGCTCCTTTTACATTGGTCAGTTTCTTCTCTGCATCAGCATTACTAATAAAAGCAAAGGTAAACAATTCAAAGAACAATTTTGCCAACCAAGATTGTATTGACATTAATTACTTAAAAGAAAGGATTTTTCCCTTCTTTTCAGAACAGAATACTCAATTACTACAAAAAATTGGAACACTTTTGAATTAAAAATTTCAATTTGGTAATTTGTTCTAACAGGTGGTTTGCGGTTTTAAACTGACTCGGGGGAACAATTATCGGTAATC
>JAIERY010000255.1 GCA_019746425.1 Cytophagaceae bacterium | reverse complement strand
AGCGCGAAATCATAAACCAAAAAAACAGTATCACATGAACTACAAACGATTATGAGCTTAAGTAAACGACATTGAATCCTAATCCATAATAAGAGGAGGCAGTATGCCAATTATATTTTTTTCTGAAAGCAATATCTTTCTGGTAGTAAAGTGCCGCTGTGTCAAATTTTCTTAAAGAATAATAAACCCCCGCAAATTCATAGAATAATTCAAATTGTGGGTATTCTAATCTTTCCGCAAGTCGCAGGCATCGTAATGACTTTTCATATTCTTTAAAAAATGTGTGAAACCAACTTTTATCTATAAGCATTTGACCGATTATTAAAGAATCAATTTTATTGTTTGAAGAAGAGTTTTGTTCAAAGCTATAGATAATGCTATCCATCAGCTTCATGTAATATGGAAATCTATCATGATTAGTAAATTCATATTTGTCGCCAATATTATATTTTGATTGTCGCATTCCCATAAGTTCATTTGCGGTTTTAGGAAGTGTATCGCTATATGGGATGGGTGGTTTTATTATAAGTTCTTCTGTTTGCGCAAGGCCCCTGATTGCAATTGCCAGAAAGAAAAACAGAACAAAGATGTGTTTCATTAATATTTATTTTAAGACATAATGAATATATGCTTAAAAAGTAACAGTCATAAATTCGAAAATATTTTTATTTTTGTCTCATCAATCAATTATTCTATGAAAGCAGATTCACAAACAGACGTAGTAATTATCGGAGCAGGCATTATGAGCGCTACTATTGGCATGCTCCTTAAAGAATTAATGCCCGACATCAGGATAGATATTTTTGAAAGACTGGATAAAGTCGGCGCCGAAAGTTCTGACGCCTGGAATAATGCCGGTACAGGTCATGCTGCTTTCTGCGAATTAAATTATACTCCTCAAAAACCAGATGGCAGTGTAGATATTGCCAAGGCTATTAAAATTTCTTCTCAGTTTGAAGAGTCCAGACAGTTCTGGGCCTACCTTGTCGATAAGAAATACATTAAAGATCCGCGCGAGTTTATCAATAAAGTTTCGCATGTGAGCTTTGTATGGGGCAAAGAGAATGTTGCTTATCTGAAAAAAAGATATGAAGCTTTGATTAAATATCCTCTCTTTGAAGGAATGAAATATTCTGAAGACTGGAATCAATTGGAGCAATGGATGCCTTTGGTGATGAAAGGGCGTGATCGTTCTCAACCGGTTGCAGGAACCTATATGGAAAGAGGTACGGATATAGATTTTGGCGCACTCACAAGGCAGATGATCAGGTATATTGACGATGATATGCCCGGCGTGGATGTATACCTGGAACATGAGGTAAAAGACATAGACCCCGGAGATGATGGGCTGTGGGAAGTGTATGTGAAAGATCTGAAGAAAGGAAAAAGAAGAAGGGTAGATGCAAAATTTGTTTTTATCGGTGCCGGTGGCGGTTCGCTGCATTTGCTGGATAAATCTGACATAGAAGAAGGAGAGGGTTACGGCGGATTCCCGGTAAGCGGTCAGTGGCTGCGTTGTACCAATGAAGAGGTTATTCAAAAACATGCGGCAAAAGTTTATGGAAAAGCTTCGGTAGGTGCGCCGCCCATGTCTGTACCGCATCTTGATACAAGAATAATCAATGGCAAGAAGGAATTGCTTTTCGGACCTTATGCTGGTTTTACCAGTAAGTTTTTAAAGCAGGGATCTTATTTTGATTTTGCTTCTTCAATAGAGCTTAGCAATATCTGGCCAATCATTTCTGTAGGCATTAACAATTTTACGCTTACCAAATATCTCATTTCCCAGGCAACTCAGTCGCATGAAGACAGAATGGAATCGCTCAAAGAATATTTTCCCGAGGCAAAATCAGAAGACTGGAAGCTGGAAATAGCTGGACAGCGGGTACAGGTAATTAAAAAAGATGACGAAGAGGGAGGAGTATTGGAATTCGGAACGGAGCTTGTTTCGGCAGCCAACGGTTCTCTTACTGCTTTACTCGGTGCTTCACCAGGCGCGTCCACTTCAGTATCGGTTATGCTGGAGGTAATTAAGAAAGGATATAAAAAGGAATTTGAATCGGCTGCATGGCAGCAGAAGTTAAAAGAAATGATTCCTTCTTATGGAAAATCCCTGGCAGAGGATGCAACGCTCTGCACCACTGTGAGAAATTTTGCAGATGAAAAGTTAGGGCTTGTAAAATAGCTATTGCGGATAAGCCTGCCCTGATCCAAATGTTGTCAGACCTACATTTGGAGGATTTCCTTTGTAATAAATATTGCCTAAGCCATATACTGTTCCTGCGAGTGTATTTGTTACGTTCAAGTATACATGATTGTGTGCATAGGATTCCAGATAGCAAGTATCTACTACAAAATCATAACCGGAAAATTTAGGATAATTGTAAATGGATGCCCTCATTTTATTGGCACTGCCGGCTAAAACACAATCTCCGTAATTGTTCAATTGTAAGATAATAGAGCTGTCTATGGTTAGGTCATAAAGATTAATGTTCCGTGGCCTGTCCCCCGACAGGTCACAATTTAGAATCTATCCATGTAATGAGTTAAAATGTTGAATTCATCTTCTCCGGTCAAATAAAATTTGGCAGAAGACCAGTAGTATTCTTCAGGAGAATGGGTAAGATTCCATTTTTCCTGTAAAGGATTAAGATGAATATAGTCGAGCTTTTGTTCTATTTTATCTCTTGAATCCATCAAAACTGCCAGTGGATCCCTCTGCCAGAACCGATGATTCCTTTCTGTTGTTTTTTCTTCAAAGAAAGGAAGCAAATTTTGATGATTAGCCCTTAACTCTTTAAGGAAGTTGCTGCTGGTCCATTTATTGAAAGAAGCGTGCGGCATTTCTTTACCATTCATTTCTTTCATTTCCCATAAAAAATGCAAATGATTTGGCATAATAACAAAGCCATAGATGGAAATTTTATTCCGTTCTTTAAGCCACTGCAATTGCTCTATAATAATTTGCTTATAATAATCTTTTTTCAGAAGATTTTTCCAGTCTTTGATTGTATTGGTCCAGAAGTAAACCTCCTGCAGGTTCATTCGGGAATTGCGAATGTGTTTAAAATTGATTTGTTCCATAGCACTTAAAAGTACTAAACCTTTGTGAGGTTTGTGGCCTGTCGGGGGACAGGCCACGGAAGGGAGGTTCATTCGGGAATTGCGAATGTGTTTAAAATTGATTTGTTCCATAGCACTTAAAAGTACTAAATCTTTGTGAGGTTTGTGGCCTGTCGGGGGACAGGCCACGGAAGGTGAATTTTTAACCGACGGTATTTTAAAATTGGAGTTAAAGGATTTATAGCGGGCATCATTTTGCTCGAAGTTTTTTATTCATCAATGACAAATCAGAATTTTAATGACGATGTGGCTGAGCGGCCATTTCTTCACGGAGCTTATGAAGTAAAGGAAAGTATTTTCAAAGGAGATAATGCAGGCGAAAATTTTTCTTCCGTGAAAAGATTTTTTATTCATCGTAACGGCTACATTATTTTTCAGGATTATAATGATCAGATGAAAGACTTCAGGCTTGATATTGATAGAAGTTGGAAGATGTTTGTCCTTACCGATTATAACCTGAATCGAATAAATCTCGGTTACATGCATAGAGAAAAGGAAGGAGTTTTAGAAATTCAATATTTTGACAAGGACGGGGAATATATACTTAAAGCGAAATCATTTGATTGGAAAAAACTTCCTTTGATGCGGAATGATTTTCACTGGGCAGTGGATAAATAAATTATATCTTTAGCCCATTCATCATTCAACAAAAAAGCCTTCCAATTTTTCAATTGAAAGGCTTTACTTTTTTTGGGTGGCCAATGGGACTCGAACCCACGACCCTCAGAACCACAATCTGATGTTCTAACCAGCTGAACTATGGCCACCGTGATATTAGGATTGCAAAAGTAGCATTCTGATAGCTAATTAACAAGCAATTTGTGGCTGTTTAAGGCAATTTTAGGCTCTTTTTATGTCCTTGATAGCTAAATTGTTTAATTGTTAAATTGTTATTGCTGCAATTCAACAATTTAGCAATTTAACCATTTAGCAATTTTATCGATTAAACAGCAGTCTCTCCCCCTTTTTACTCTCATCAAACTTCCCTTCTGCATAAGCCAGATGGCCCGATACGATGGTATGGGTGATTTTAGAGGAGAATCTTTTTCCTTCCAGCGCCGACCAGCCGCATTTATAGAGTATGTTGGACTTACTTACTTCCCAGGAATCATTCAAATCTACGATGGCAAAGTCTGCCCAGTATCCTTCGCGAATAAAACCTCTCTTCTTAACCTGGAAGCAAATGGCAGGGGCATGAGCCATCTTCTGGGCAATTCTCTCCAGTGAAATTTTCCCTTCTTTGTAAAACTCCAGCATGATATTCAGGCTGTGCTGCACCAGCGGTCCGCCTGAAGGCGCTTCCCAGTAATTTTTCTGTTTCTCTTCTGCTGTATGCGGCGCATGGTCTGTTGCAATGATATCCAGTTTATCGTCCAGCAAACCTTTCAACAATGCTTCTTTGTTATGTGCTTCTTTAATCGCAGGATTCCATTTGATGAGGTTGCCGAGTTTTTTGTAATCTCCCTTATCAAAATATAAATGATGCACGCAGACTTCTGCGGTAATTTTTTTATCTCTTAATGGAATTTCATTGGTAAAAAGCTGAATTTCTTTTTCCGTACTGATATGAAGTATGTGAAGCCTGGTATTGAATTTTTTAGCCAGCTCCACTGCCATGCTGCTTGATTTATAACAAGCCTCTTCACTTCTGATCTCAGCATGATACTCCGGGGAAATATTCTCACCGTATTTCTTTTTATATTCCTCTATATTTTTTTTAATAGTCTCTTCATCTTCGCAATGTGTGGCAATGAGCATCGGTGCATTTTTGAAAATATTCTCCAATGTTTTTTCATTATCCACCAGCATATTTCCGGTGGAGGAGCCCATGAAAATTTTAATACCACAAACATTTTTCGGATTGGTTTTCAAAACTTCTTCCATGTTGTCATTGGTGGCGCCCATGAAGAAAGAATAATTGGCAAGCGATGAATTTGCGCCAATAGAATATTTATCTTCCAGTAATTTCTGAGTAGTAGCATTAGGAACAGTATTAGGCATCTCCATGAAAGAAGTGATTCCTCCTGCTACGGCGGCTTTGCTTTCGCTGGCAATGTTGGCTTTGTGAGTAAGTCCTGGCTCGCGGAAATGCACCTGGTCATCGATTACTCCGGGCAGCACATATTTTCCTTTCAGGTCAAGAATGATATCTGCGCGTTTGGAAGAGATATTCGGAGAAATCTGTGAAATAAAGCCATCGGCAATGTATATGTCGGAAGGAAATATGTGTCCTTCGTTTACAATGTTAGCATTAAGCAGCAATATTGATTTCATTCGGTATGGTAAAATTGTTTAATTGTTTAACTGTTAATTGACATAGCGTTGCAGTATCTTGCAATTTAACAATTTAGCAATTAAACAATAGATCATTGATATTTGACGAACTAAAGCTCAATAAACAATTACTGAATGCTATTGCGGATCTCGGTTACAGCGAGCCGACCGAGATTCAAAAAAAAGCCATTCCCCAGATATTGGGAGGACATGATATTTTTGGCATAGCACAGACCGGTACAGGAAAAACGGCAGCCTATCTTTTGCCAATTCTTATGAAGGTAAAATATGCTCAGGGAAAAAATCCCCGTGCATTGATTCTTGCTCCTACCAGAGAACTGGCCATTCAGGTAAACGAGCAAATTAAATTACTTGCCAAATATACCGATCTCAGGCACACTGCCATATATGGTGGCATAGGTCCTAAAACGCAAATAGAAATAGTAGAGCAGGGGATAGATATTTTAGTAGCTACTCCCGGAAGATTGATGGATATTTACCTGGCAGAAAAATTAATTCTCAAAGACCTCAAAACACTGGTGCTGGATGAAGCCGATAAAATGATGGATATGGGTTTTATGCCGCAGATAAGAAAGATTCTGGAAGTCATTCCCCGTAAAAGACAAAACCTTTTATTCTCTGCGACAATGCCTGATAAAGTCCTCACATTATCAGAGGAGTTTTTAGATTTTCCTTTAAAGATTGCTGTTACCCCTCAGGCAAGCACGCGCGATTCTATTACTCAGGAATTGTACCAGGTACCCAACTTCAAAACAAAAATTAATTTACTCCAACACTTTCTTGACCAGGAAGACTCTACACGTGTGATGATATTTGTGAGAACTAAAGAGTCTGCAGATAGCATTTTCAAATTCATCCAGAGAAAAATTGAAAATGAAGTAAGAGTGATCCATGGTAATAAAGGCCAGAATGCAAGGATCAATTCCATTGAAGCATTCAGGGAAGGGAATGTAAGAATATTGGTTGCCACGGACGTGGCAGCGAGAGGAATCGATATAAATAAAGTGAGCCACGTGATCAATTTTGATGTGCCCCTGGTGTATGAAGACTATGTGCATAGGATTGGCCGAACGGGGAGGGCAAATGAAATCGGGAAAGCAATTACTTTTGCTACCCGGCCTGAAATGTATCATATAGACAAGATTGAAAGAATAATTAAAATGAAGCTCCCAATCCTGGATATTCCTAAAGAAATCAAGATTGAAGAGACCTCTTTTGAGGAGAAACAATTGATGGACAGAGAGATAGATTTTTTAAGAAAAAAAGACGATCCGACTTTTAAAGGGGCATTTCATGAAAAGCAGAATAAACCGGTAAAAAAGGGCAAAAAGCCCAAAAAACGGGGATTTTGATTTAACCCATCAGTATATATATTAATCGAACTTTAGTGGATGTTTATCTAAAAGGTTAAACTTATATCTGGCGAAAGCAGTAATTTAGTACCAAGACATTAAAATTATTTTTTAGCATTTATATCTTTCCATAGCTGGTTGAAAGATCTTGGGGTTAAGTTTGGAGTTCTTCTCCGCTTTCCCCAAGTTTCTTTAAAAAGAAAGCCCAGCAAGAAGTTCTTCAGTCCACTACCTCCCAAATTCATCAGCTTCCTGTTTTTCATTGCTTTTTTCCAGATTTTAAATCCGAAAGTTTCTCCTTTAGTAGCCAATCCTTCTTTTACACTTTGCTGTCTGTTTAATAATAAAAGATTGTGTATCTCAATTTTTACCGGACAAACTGTAGTACAGGCCCCGCAAAGAGAACTCGCATAACTCAAATGCTTGTAGTTTTGCATGCCGTCATAATGAGGCGTGATCACAGAGCCTATCGGACCGCTGTAAGTGGAACCATAAGTATGGCCGCCGATATTTTTATAAACCGGACAGATATTCAGACAAGCTCCGCAGCGGATGCAGTTAAGCGCTTGTCTTTTTTCAATATCAGCCAGAAGATCTGATCTTCCGTTATCCAGCAACACCACATACATCTCCTCCGGACCGTCAGTTTCATTTGCTTTTCTTGGTCCTGATAAAATGGTATTATAAACTGTTACCTGCTGTCCGGTTCCGCTGTGTGCCAGCAGAGGCCAGAACAAGGCAAGGTCTTCCATGCGCGGAATTAATTTTTCAATTCCCACAATGGCAATATGTGTTTTGGGAAAAGTAGTCGAAAGTCTTCCGTTACCTTCATTTTCCGTAATGGCTATTCCGCCGATATCGGCGATTAAAAAATTGGCGCCTGAAATTCCTATTTCTGCAGTTAAATATTTTTCTCTTAAAAGTCTTCTGGCAGTGAGTGTAAGTTCCTGCGCATCGTCTGTGTAAGGAATTTTCAGTTTTTCCGTAAACAGATCCGATACATCTTTCTTGGACATGTGCATGGCAGGAGTTACAATGTGATAAGGTTTTTGTCCCGCAAGCTGTACTATGTATTCTCCCAGATCTGTTTCGATAGGTTCCACCCCGTTGTCTTCCAGAAATTCATTCAGATGAATCTCTTCGGTCGTCATGGATTTTGCTTTTACGGTCGAGCGGGCATTTTTTCTGTTGAATATTTTTATGATCTCCTGCTGGGCTTCTTTTATGTTACTGGCCCAGATTACTTTCCCGCCATTCTTCTGAAAATTATTTTCAAATTCTATTAAATATTTATCAAGGTTTTCTATTACCTGTGTTTTAAGAAAAGAAGCTCTTTTTCTTGCCAGCTCATGATCTGAAAACTGAAAGCGCCCCATGTTGACGGCATCATGGTATTTGCCAATATTATGATTGATCGTTTTACGATGGGTAAGATCGAAGGCTTTCTCTTCAGACTTTTCCAGGAAAATTTCTGAGTTATTCATTTTTATAAATTCCTTGATATTTTAGCAATTTACGAATTACGATTCAATGTCGTTTACTTAAGCAAAATAGGTAAAAACCAGTTAAAAAAACATTAAATTTGATTCAGGGTATAATAG
>JAIERY010000435.1 GCA_019746425.1 Cytophagaceae bacterium | reverse complement strand
AACACACCATACGCTTCCGGGACAAGCCCCGCCTAAAACACACCCTACGCTTCCGGGACAAGCCCCGCCTACAACATACCCTACGCTTCCGGGACAAGCAGTTCCACCACCTGCGCAATTTTATTTATGATTGAGTGATTTAGTGAATGAGTGATTGAATGTGTTCACTCAATTACTCATTCACTAAATCACTTGGGGACTGCAAATATAGAGTTTTTATTCATTTTTTCATCAAAAAGAGCGTTTTCTGGCAACATTTTATTCCCTGTAAAACAGGGTTTTCAGAGGGGTATAACTTTTTTACCAGTCACCCGGTTGAATTTATGAACACAGATATATTGAGTTTGGACAATTAAAAAAAGGGAAATCTGTTTATGAAACCGTTACACATACTTATTTGGATCATTTCTTTAGGGATAATTACATCCATAAATGCTCAGAGTACCGCCAACACGATGATGGAAGGTACCGCAGACAGCACAACGACTGCAAATTTAGATGAGGATGCAGGTTACTCTGCAACTATTTTCACCACCGGAGGAAAAAATTCCAGTCCGGGAGGTTGTTCCTTAATTCAGAATCACTGGAGAGACCGCAAAGTATACCGCTATAAAAACGGTTACAAAATCGTTACCTCACAGGAAGATGAAACTGTAGAAGTAAAAACAAAAGATGCCGGCGGAAGAAAAATAAAATATTCCAACGATTATGAAACGCTGAAATATCATCTTAAAAAAGATGGCACCGTGCATTACAAATACTCCTACTGGAACGAATGTAAAAAAGTAAATCTTCGCAGAAGCAAAAAAGGAATTACTTCTTTGACCAACAAATCAGGTCTTGAGCAAAAAGATGTAAGAAACAATGTGAGATCTGCCATTCAAAAGGGCGTGAATTCATGCTCTAATGTTCAGTAGCATTCTTAAAAAAATATTTTATAAAAAAAAGCTCCTTTCTCAGGAGCTTTTTTATTATGTAAAAGCTGGCATCAGACCTTGGATCGAAATTAATGCGCCTTTTTAAACAAGGCATAAAAGGTCAGAATAAGTCCGGCCACCGGCAGACAAAGCGCCAGCGCCAGAAAGAACTCTTTAAGAAAAATTTTTACAAAAGAATCATAAGTAATAGTCTTCACCTTCAGGATAAGAAAAACATCCAGCACATTCCAGATCAGCAATATACCTAATGAAGCAAGTGAAAGAATCAGCAATACAGTAATTTTTTCTTTCAGCTTGCTTTGCACTTTTTCTTTAGTGATGACATAATAAATAATTGTCACCAAAAATACAGGCATTAAAATATTGTTGACGAATGAAATGTAAGTGAGGTAAAAAAACTGTGAAAGGGTATGATCCTTTTTCAGATAATAGGCAAGACCAATAGCTATAGAACAAACTAAAGAAACAGCTATAGAAGTTTGCGAAATGAGAACGAACTTATTTGAAGAATTTTCAGCCATAACTGTCAATCCTTTGGTATAAGCATATATACGTTTGTATTAAATTAATGTTGATAATTATTTATAGGTATTTTCCACAATTTCAATCCAATAAACCGTATAAATAAGAAGAAAACGCTCTTTTGCTATGGAAGAAAATATTTTTAAATCCCTTCTACAAGCAGGATCCTGGGTATTTGTTACCCATTTTCTCCGATACCTGCTCTTTGCCGGCATCGCCTATGTGATATTCTATCACTGGAAAAAAAGATACTGGCAGCATAAAAAAATTCAGGCCCAGTTTCCCAAGAGAATAAAAATACAGCTGGAGTTTTTGTACTCAATATCTACCTTTCTTATTTTTTCTGCATTTGGCGTAGCGATTTACCTGCTGAAAAATCAAGGTTATACTTTAATCTACCAGGACATACATGAATATGGAACACTATGGTTTTTCGTAAGCATATTTTTATCACTGGTCTTGCATGACACCTATTTCTATTGGACACACAGATTAATGCATACTAAATTTCTCTTTCCGTATTTCCATAAAATTCATCATATATCTTATAATCCTTCTCCCTGGGCATCTTTCTCTTTTCATCCCTTAGAAGCAATCGTAGAGGCAGGCATATTGCCTTTGCTTGTATTTATTCTTCCGCTGCATCCGGGAGCTATCATAATATTTTTATTCATTATGACGGTAATGAATGTCTTAGGTCATTTGGGATATGAATTATACCCATCCGGATTTTTAAAAACATGGCTAGGCAAGTGGAACAATACTTCCACTCACCACAATATGCATCATCAGTACGGACATTCAAATTATGGACTGTATTTTAACTGGTGGGACAGGATCATGAAAACAAATCATGAGGCTTATGAGAAACATTTCGAAAAAACAGCATCCAGGAAGAAGGAAAAAATCGGCTACCTTATCCATAGTCCGGGTATGAATGGGATGAAAAAATAAGAGCGAAAGACTTTACCATCCTTCGCTCTTACTGATAATATTATTTATCACATTATTCTGCCTTTACCAGCTTAAACTCCTGCTTGTGGAGGTTATAGTAATCCAGCCATTCATCAACACTTAATACAGTGATCCTTACTTTTTCTTCGTCCACAAAATCTCCCCCGATCCAACTGTAGTTAAATTCAATTAACAGAAAACTATCATCTTCCATAGCAATGGAAATATTAGCTGTTGCGTTCCCTTCTACCCCTTTTCTCAGCGAATCCTGCCTGATCTGCTCCAATGCATAATTTACGTGATATTGAATATCCATCAGCGTGTCTGCATCTGTCTCCTGAGCAAACTCATCTATAGAATTATATTGTATCATATTCTTCTCCCCTTCCCCGTCCTGAGATATTTGGCTCAGTACAGACATTTTAAAAAGAACATTTAACTTCGCCTAAATGTTTTTTTGAACCTAAGGCAAAATTTAATATCATTATAAATTGAAAATATACTTAGCGTGGGACGATTTATATCTAAAAAAATATTAAAAGAAATTTACTGGATCCTCATCATTATTTTAGCCTCTTATCTTGTATTGGGAATGAACTCATCTTTCAGCCTTCAGGAAAGGTTTCTGCTTTGCGGCAATGAAGGCATTACCATTTCTAAAATCTCTATGGTTTTACAACTCGCTGTGCTGATGGTTATCACACGTATGCTATTCCATATGGTCATGAGCATTGAAAAAGAATTTATGAGGTTTTTCTTATTGCCTATAGTGCTTTTCGCCTTTCCCGTTTCACTGGTAATGCTCTGGTTCAGATTAATGGGTTGTTAAATAAAATAATATGACTGAGATACACATTGGCGGAGTTCCCGAACATTTCAATTTACCCTGGCACCAGGCTATAGAATCAAAAGCCTTTGAAAAAGAAAATATACGTGTAAAGTGGAAAGAGTATCCCGGCGGTACAGGAGCCATGTGTGCAGACCTGCGGGAAGGCAAGCTGGACCTTGCCCTGGTGCTTACAGAAGGTATTATCGCAGATATTGTTAAAGGAAATCCATCTGCGATTGTACAGGTATTTGTAACCACTCCTCTTATCTGGGGCATACATGTTCCGGCTCACTCGGATATTGACAGTATAGAAAAAATAAAAAATAAACGCTACGCCATCAGTCGTATGGGCTCCGGCTCCCACCTGATGGCTTATGTAGATGCAGAAATTCGGGGATGGGAACTTCAGAAAAACCAACTGGTGATTGTCAACAATCTGGAAGGCGCCCGTCAGGCTTTTCAAAAGAAAGAGGCGGAGATTTTTTTATGGGAAAAATTCATGACCAAACCCCTGGTAGATGCAGGAGAATTCAGAAGGGTCGGAGAAAGACCCACTCCATGGCCATGCTTTTTATTGGCAGGCAATAAAGAATCGCTGAAAAAACATGCAAGCATTATCCCTTCTATCCAATCTGTAAGCATGAAGTCCTGCAGTCAATTGAAAAACAATACCCGGGCGGTAGAAACAATAGCGAACAGGTACGGACTGAAAAAAGAAGACACGGCTACCTGGCTTGCCAGTACACAATATGCAGCTGATAACACTGTCAGCAAAAAAATGCTGGAGCAGGTGATGAACACTTTATACGGATTAGGGCTCATTGACAAGAAAGTTCCGGTGGAAGATTTGTGCAGCGGGTTTGTGACACTGGTGTAATTCCTTGTATGTCATTGCGAGGCAAATGACATTTAATGTTACTTCTTTAAATTTAATTGATATAATTATTAAAGTAATGCCGAAGCAATCCGGTGGCTAAAAGTATATCTTTAAGTTGCCAGATTGCTTCGGCATTATCATCCGAAAAATTCAATCAATACTTAAGTTACTTACGACCCTTTAACATTCATTTGCCTCGCAATGACGGTTAAGTTTTAATTGCCAAGGAAACCAATCACATTAATCCTCATCCCCATACAAATCATACGAGCTTTTTCTGAACGATGAACGCGAAGCGCGCTTACGTCCAAGCAAGGCAAGCGCTTCCACTTCCTTATCAATGGCTTCTTTCACTTCCTTGTCCTTAAATTTCACGCCCTTCTCGGTTACGATAGCCTGCATATTAAACTTAGAAGTATCTTCCGGCTGTAATCCTACATAGTCCAATCGCCACCTTTTAGAGTTTTCATTTTTTCTTTTGTAGAAATAAACATACCCTTCTTTGCCTTGCACTTTGAGCTTTCTTTTTTCCAGGAACACTATAGAATCTTTTTTGGCAGCATTACTTTGTGAGTAAAGCAGCGCTTTGGCAATATTATCCTGAGTGAGGTACTTCTTGTCAAACTTCTCCACCTTCTGTGCGGTTTTCAGGCGCTCGTAAAGATCAATTCTGTAAGCGGTGCTCTTTGAAAAATGAGTCCATATGGTATCATTCACTTCAAGCTTGTTCTTGAGGAAAAGCATAGCCATATTCAGCTGCACTTCTTCTTCTTTGATTTTTTTAATCTTGTCAAATAATTTCTTTACCGGCTCTTCTTTATGAAATGGCACCAGTAAAATTGCATAGCATTGAAGCTTATCAGTGATATAAGGTATACTTTCATCTTCTGCGACGGACCCAACTCCATACGCTACATCCATATACCTGTAATCATCATAGTCGCTGTCATAACGCCTGTCTGAACCAGCAGCAGCTATTTTTCTTTTTACTTCATTGTTTGCCTCGCGTAGAATCTCTGCTTTAAAAGGAGCATACAGCTCGGGCTTCACATAATTACTGTCTGCCAGTACAGCGAGCAACTCATATATATTTGCCCTGTATTCTTCGTACCGGGTAAAATACATCAGGTCGGGATATAAAGAGGAAGCTACCTTTAAAGAATCTTTGAAGAAATAAAAAATATCATCTATCTCCGATTGATCAGCCAGCGGAACTTCCTGCTTCAATAATTTTAAAAATAAAGCATTTGCTTCCGCACTTTTATTTTTTGCCAGCGAAGTCAGGATCTCCACCTGTACCAGCGCAGAGTCTGAATTAAGCGGGTATATTTTTTCAAAGTATGCCAGCGTTTTTTTATTTTTTAAATAGCCAAGTTCTTTAATTAGCTTCAACTTGTCATGGTCTTTTTCTTCCGCATACTGGTAGATATTATTACTCTCCAGCGCTTCTATTAGTTTCTCCGCATCTTTATCTTCAAACCTTATCATATCTATTACATCCATGGCTTCCAGGTAAGATGCTGTGTCTTCTTTCATAATAAGGCTAAAAAATCTTTCTTTTTTATCTTTAAATACAGAAACACCAATAGCAGTATCAGCAGAGAGTGAAAATGTTTCATAGAAGGTTTTCACAAAAGCGCTTTCTTTACCTATGCTATCTATATTGGTATACAAACTATATAAAACTCCTTCCTTGAGAATCATTTTCACTTTAATGACCCGCGTGCTGTTGGTATCCATAAGCAGCACTTCATACACATTGGGATCTTTCGCATCATCGCTTCGTCTTACTATAAAACTGCTGTCATAATTGATATGCTGAATGGCAGTTTCCCAGAATACTTTATGATCTTTATAGTAAGAATATTCATGGTACCTGGTGTAACTAACCCCAATCAGTTCGGAAGTTTCAGGAGAAGAGAATCTCACATAGTTATGGTCTCCTACATATTTTTTTTCTTTTCCTTTCTTTTCCTTTTTGAAATTGTAAATCCCCAGATATTTATTCTTCAACGCTGATTCACCAGAGGGTTTTACGTTTGTTTTCACAGTAAAAAACAAAGTAGTGTCTTTATATTCTTCAAAAGGCTTTGAATACACGATAGGCGCAACTGAAAATGAATTCAGAAATTTATCAGCAATGTTCTTGTCATTGGTTTTGCTAGCCAGCAGGTAATAATTCGGACCGACAATCACCATTCTTAAAAACATATCGTCTGCCTTCTCTTTCTTCACCTGCAGATCCAAGGCAGGATATCCATTTACAGTGGTGTGTTTTTTACTTGCAAGCTTATAATCAAATTGCTCGTAGAATTTTTTAGCCATGTAGGATAACTCGAAGGAATCTTCTTCTATATAATTCATGTCATGATAAACGGCTTTCATAAACATGAAATAATCTTTGTTTGCCTCATCATAAGACTGAATAAAATACTGTCTCTTTGAACTGGTCTCTTTGACATTATCTTCTATTACCATCTGGCCCGGCATAGAGAGCTTAAACCCGCCAGATTTAGGAGTGAAGGAACTCCATCCTGTTACCTGCTTATTTTTAACAGATATGGAACTGAAAAATTTCTCCCCTTCTACATTTACAAAATCGCCTACCCCTGAAAGCTTAAACACATACAGTTCGAGAGGGGAAACAAAAATTTTATATCGCTGAAGATCGCCTCTTCTTGTTTTATTGATGATATCATATCCCGGCATTCCTTCATGCGTAATCGCTTTCTTCTTTAAAATCTTTCCGGGAATATTTTCATATAAAAGACTGTCTATTCTTTTCAGAATATATTCAGGGCTTACATCTTCGAGCGGCGCATAGGTGTTCATCCTGGTAATGGTATAGTAAGCGCCATTGACCATTTCCGGACAAAAATATTCTTTATAGGTATATCCTTCCTGGCGAAAAGATCCTGTGTATTCAGAATAAGAGGAATGCTCTACCATTTTGGAAGGAAGGTTGCATCTGAAGGCAGAATCTCCCGAAGACTGATTGGAATAAGATAATTTATAAACCGTATTATCTATCTTATCTCTCATTTTAGCGCTTGTCTTGTTCACCGTCACCACCGGTCTTACGGTATATCCTTTTTTTCTTAAAAGCTCTATCACTCCCTTTTCTCCAGGGAGGTGCGCCGCGCCAATACCGGTGAATAAAGAATTGTGCTTCATTAAAGAATCCATCTTATCTGCCATCAATTCATTTCTATAATAAAGCATATACTTGATGAATTTTTTAGGAGTTCTTTTTTTAGTAAGAGAGTCCAGTATATCAAGATCGCCTTTCCTGTATGCGTCTTCTATATTATCCACGCCGTCTTCTCTGTCATCATAATAATCCATATAGTCCTGCGGCTCTTCCTCTTCTTCATCTCCTTCTTCCGGCATATAGGATTTCATCGAAAGCTCAAGTGTTGTATTAACATCTTCCAAGCCATATACTTTTTTATTGAGTTTTTTTCCAGCCTGAAAAATGAAAAGGTCCAGGTAAGTATTTTCTTCAAAATTCTCATTGGTGTACATGGAACGATAAAGGAGGTAATTGGCGAAGTTGTGATCTTTGGAAAGTATACCCGCAAGTTTTTTGTTATCAGGAATAGAAGCGGAAAATGCTGATTCATAAAAATTATCATAATCCCTGAAGCTGAATCCTGAACTTTTAAACTCTGACATGTAAGAAGAATTCAGCAGGTCTTCCATGAAAGTCTCGGGGTTGATCTCGAGCGCAACCATATCACAGTTTTTCAGGGCCAGGAAAAAAGTATCCGATAAACGGAAGGCTACTTTATTACTCACATGCATGGTGCCATAGAGGTAGGAAGGTTTTTTCAAACCATTTCCTGTTATCTCCCACAGCAAACCCTGATACTTCTGCCCTGTCTGCGACAAGGCCTCGTTGGGAGAAATATGAATAAAAATAAAACCCATAAGAAAATTTACCGCAAGTGCTTTTCGAAAAGACATAATGAGTGATTAAGAATTGGAGATGGTTTTAAATTACAATTAGATTGAAAATATCGTGAAAATCCGGGAATAAAGCCATGGATTAAGTCATAAATTATATTATTAAGAGTAATAATACACTCTATGTCAGCCTGAGCGGAGTCGAAGGCTTGAATGTTAAAGCAGCAATGCTTCGACTACGCTCAGCATGACACACTATAATAAACGTCATATGTAATTGCGGTTAATATTTTATATATTTGCATAAAATTCAAACACCATGCAAAGATTA